>SKXI01000474.1 GCA_007128515.1 Halococcaceae archaeon
CCGCGTGGGCCTCGTCGCCGGGGATCGTGTACGAGTCGCCGGCGACGACGACGGTCTCCCCGCCCTCGTCGTCGAGGAAGGTGAGTTCACCCGCGTAGACGAACCCGGCCTGCTCGTGCGGGTGGTCGTGGAGCGGGACCTCCGCACCGGGGTCGATCCGGAAGTACTGCACGCTCATCAGTTCGCCCGCCGCGAGCTGTGCCAGGTTCACGCCGTCTCCCGCTTCGGTCGTCTCGGTCAGTGGAACGCGCTCCATGCGGCTGACGTACGCAGACGGGGCCGATAACGCTATGCGTGGCCGCAGGATTGAGGGTCGGTGCGGTCCAACCGGCGGTATGTACGCCGTCGTTGGCTGTTCCCGGTGCTCGGCGCTCTGGATCCTCGAGGGGGAGGCCGGAACCGCGACCTGCCCACGCTGTGAAAAGCGTCACCAGCGAGAGCGACTCCGCTCGTTCGTCGAGACCGACGACGCCGACCACGCGAGGGACGTCCGCGCGGCGATGCTCGCCGAACGGAGCGGGGAGGGCGAGGCGTTCGCGTCGGTCGGCTCGTTCGGGAAGACCGAGGCGAGGGCGACCGAACCGGTGATCGACGACGAGAGCTATCTCGAGGCCGCCGGGATCGATCCGGAGGAGGCCGCGGCGGCGGCCGAGGGTCCCTCCGGGGGATCGACGGACAGGAGGACGCTCCTCGTCGAGACCGTCTCGGCGCTCGACGACCCCACCGAAGCACGGATCGTCGACGCGGCGACGGCACGCGGTCTCGACCGTTCCACCGTCGAATCGATGCTCGAAAAACTCGTTCGGTCGGGGACGCTCACCGAACACCGCGGTCGGTACCGCGTGCTCTAGACCGCCTGCCAGATCGTGAGCGCGGTCGCCAGGATGACGAGTGCGGTCTGTACGATCCGGAGCCGTACGAGCGTCCGCTCCTTACGCCGTGTGGGGCCGTCTCGTCTCCGTGCCATGGTGTGGTGGTGTCCGCGGGTGCTCGCCCGGCGGATACCGTTCGTGGGGTTCGTGCCTGGAATAATAACCCCGAGCCACGGGCGGGGTGAAAGTGAAACCTTTCGCACCCGCCACCAGTTGGTTTCTGTTACTGAAACGACTGATTAACGTCGTGGCCGTCGAAATCTTCAATAGGGAGGACTGTCGATACGGCAACCATGGTGGTGGCTGACACGGCGTCCGGGCCGGAGGTGACCCGGGTCGACCCCGACGGCGACGTCTATCGGGTCCGTCACGAGTTCGGCGGACCGACGTCGCTGAGTACGACGGTGATCCTCGCGGTGGAATCGGTGACGGAACAGTCGGTCGCGAACCGACCGCTCTACGAGGTGATCGATCCGGAGTGTCTCGACGGCCTGTTCGATCCGATCGGTGGGCACTCGGACGGGATGCGGGGTCACGTCGAGTTCCCCTACGCCGGACGCCTGGTCAGAGTCGACGCCACCGGCGAGATACTGATCGGCCCGCTCGACTCCTGATACGGACGTCCGTCCCCGTTCGCCCGGTGATCGCCTGACGCGAGGACTGCCCTCTACCGGAGCCTCACCGCCCGAGGTCGGCGTGTGCGCTCGAGAGGTGTCGTGAGGCGAGCGCACCCAGAAGCGAGAGTTCGCCACAGAGCGCGCCCGCCGCGATCACCTCCGCGAGCGCGTCGGCGTTCGATCCCGGCGGGTCGCCGCCGCCGCGCAGTCCGAGCAGCGAGAGCGCCTCCGCCTGCGTGGGGAGTTTCGTCCCGCCGCCGACCGTTCCGACCTCCAGACTCGAGAAGGTGACGCTCGCGTAGAGGCCCTCCTCGCGCGCCTCGACGCTGGTGATCGCGTTCGCCCCCTCCACGACCTGTGCCTCGTCCTGGCCTGTGGCGAGGAAGGCCGCGGCGACGACGTTCGCTGCGTGGGCGTTGAACCCCAGGCTCCCGGCCTTCGCGCTCCCGATCAGGTTCTTTCGCGTGTTCGCCTCGGCGATCGCCTCCGGTGTCGCGTGCAGGCGCGTTTCGACCGTCTCGCGTGGGATCAACGCGTCCGCCGCGACCGTCCGACCCCTGCCCTGGATCGCGTTGATCGCGGCGGGTTTCTTGTCCGTACAGAGGTTGCCCGAGAGCGCGACGAGCGAGGCGGGCGTCTCCGCCTCGACCAGATCGCAGGCCGCCTCGGTCGCGATGGTCACCATGTTCATCCCCATCGCGTCCTTCGTGTCGAAGAGAAACCGCAGGAAGACGTTGTCCCCGACGACGTACGGCTCGATCCCCAGGAGTTCGCCGTGACTGGTCGTCGTCTCCGCGCGCTCGGCGAGGCGCCCCTCGTTCTCGCGGACCCACTCGACGACCGTCGCCGCCTCCGCGACGCCCGAGACCCGGAAGACCGGCGCACGCGTCATCCCCGACTTCAGCACGCGCGTCGTCACGCCGCCCGCGCTCCGGAGGACGGACGCCCCTCGATTGACGGAGGCGACGAGGGCGCCCTCGGTCGTCGCGAGCGGCAGGTGGTAGGCGCCGGAGGCCGAACTCCCCTCGACCGG
>SKXI01000119.1 GCA_007128515.1 Halococcaceae archaeon
ATCGCGCGGTCGCGGAACCCGCACGCGGGACAGATCGGATAGCCCAGCTCGTCGTACTCGATCGCGGCGGCGAGCGCACGGGCCTCGCAGCCTGGACAGGAGAAGACGCCGACGTCGGCCGTCCAGACGAACTTCCCCGCATGGTGATCGGTCATCGTCTCTCGGTTGGTCTACCGGGTTGTAGCTACGAGCCGCCTAAGTCGGGAACGATCCCTGGGACCGGTCGTCGAGTTCGACCGTAGGCTCCCCTTTCGGCCGTCGGATCTCGTCCGAATGAGGTGACGTGCGTATCCCTCCCCTGCCGAAGCCGTGTCCGTTTCGAGGAGCTCGTGAGAGACTCACAGACCGGTACCCCGACTCGACTGATGCCTGATAGGCACCGGATACGAACTACGGACGTCTATTCAACGAGCAGTAGTTCCAGTCTGACGGGAGTCCTCTCAAAAATAAACTCAACCCGTCTGGTTTTTTTGGCGCTATTCGATTCGGATCGAGTGAGTAGTATTGTTATGGTACCACTCGTCATCGATGCGCACCATGGGTACGATCCAGTCCCTCGAGACGCGACACAGCGACGCGGGGTGGCGCGACTACCACTTCGTCCGCATCAGTACCGACGACGGTGTCGTCGGCTGGAGCGAGTACGACGAAAACCTGGGTGCCACCGGTATCACCACGGTCGTCGAGGACATGGCCCCGATAGTGGTCGGTGAGTCGGTGGATGCGATCGAACGTATCCGAGCACGCCTCATCCCGGAGGTGCGCCAGTCGTACACCGGCGTCGGTGCTATGGCGGTCGGCGCCATCGAGAACGCGCTGCTCGATGCGAAGGCGAAAGAACTCGGCGTTCCCTGCGTGGACCTGCTGGGTGGAGCGATCCGCGAGGAGATACCGGTGTACTGGTCACACTGTGGCACCTATCGTATCACCCGACCCGAGTGGTACGAGCCGATAGAGACTCTCGAGGACGTCGTCGCCCTCGGTGAGGAGGTGCGTGACAGCCAGTTCTCTGCGCTCAAAACCAACCTCTTCGACTTCCGAAGCGACGAACCGACGGGCTGGCGTCCGGGGTTCGGCGACCCGTTCCACCCGTCCCTGACCATCGAAGACGATCAGCTGGCAGCCCAACGAGAGTACCTCGAGGCCCTCCGGGAGGGAGCGGGCCCGGAGGTGGACGTTCTGCTCGACCTGAACTACAACATGAAGACCGAAGGGTACATCCGCACGCTGCAGGCACTCGAAGACGTCGACCTGTTCTGGGTCGAGCTCGACTCGCCCAACGCGGAAGCGCTGGCCGACGTACGCCGGAGAAGTCCCCACCCTATCGCCTCCTGTGAGGCGTTGGTTCCCCACGAATCGTTCGTGCCCTTCCTGCGCGAACGGGCGATGGACGTGGTGATCATCGACGCGCTCTGGAACGGCGTCCAGCAGACGGTGAAGATCGCGTCCATGGTCGATGCACACCAGCTACACGTGGCGCCGCACAACTACTACGGTCACCTGGGCACGTGTATGAACGCGCACTGGGCGGCGGCCATCCCCAATCTGCGCATCATGGAGACCGACGTCGATCGGCTCCCCTGGGACGACGAACTGTTTACCGCCACCCCGGAGTACCGCGACGGGAACCTGCAGCTGCCCGACGGTCCCGGCTGGGGCTGCGAACCGGACGAGACGGCCCTCGAGGAGCATCCCCCTCACTCGTGAGTCGGTTATGGAAACCGTCTCGTCGTCGAGGAAGTGAAACGAACGGCGGTTCGGTACCGAATCCGCTCTCTCCGTCCACCGTGTGCACGACCGGTACGTCGAAACGAGGAGAGCAGTCCGACGAGTCGTTTCACCCGAGCCGTTCGTCGAGGATCAGCCGCGTCTTCGTGCTGATGACCTCCTCGCACTCCCTGGCTTGCGTGATGAGCTGATTCAGTCCTCTGGTATCGGTCGCGTCCGCGACGAGGACGACGTCCTTCTCGCCGGAGACCTGCCAGACGAAGTCGACCTCGTCCCACTCGGCCATCCGTTCGGAGACCTCCGTCGTGTCGACGTCGACCGCGACGCCGACCTCGATCATCGCCTTCACGTTCCCGGTCCGGGTCGCGACGGTGAACCGTTCGATGATCTCCTCGTCTACCATCCGGTCGACGCGGTTCCTGACCGTCCCCTCGCTGGTGCCGACGCGTTCGGCGATCTCGGTGTAGGGCGTCCTGGCGTCGCGTCGGAGCACGTCGAGGATCTGCCGGTCGAGGTCGTCCATCGAGACGGGAGCGTTGGCGCGAGGACCACTTGACGATTACGAAATTCGTAATCGAGCTTCGAAAGCAAGGTTTATGCGGGCGACATTCGTACGCATCTCGTAATGTCGGACGCCTACGTGGCGCTTCCGGGCGGGCGCGTGCTGACCGCACGCAGCCGTGCTCCGGGGCGCGCCCGCGGGGAACTCGTGTTCACGACCGCCTACACCGGCTACGAGGAGAGCCTCACCGACCCCTCCTACGAGGAGCAGGTGCTCACCTTCGCCTACC
>SKXI01000388.1 GCA_007128515.1 Halococcaceae archaeon
CGAGCTTCGGTGCACAGCGCGCGATCCGGCTCAACAAGGGTCAGAACCTCGAGGTTCGGAACGTCGACGTCGAGGTGACCTCGTCGGTCCACGACGTGATCCGCGTCATGCCGGGCACTGACTCGGCGACGATCGACGACGTCTCGATGGACATTCCGGCCGCGAACTGGGGCGTCTCGGTCACCAGCGGCGCGAACAACGTCGACATCGGTTCCCTCGACGTGAGCGGTGCGAACCGCGGCGACGAGCTCTGGTACTGAACCGACCGACGGTCGATCCTTCTTTCGAGTGCGCTACGGCGAGACGGTCGTCCGGAGCGCCGCGACCTCCTCGTAGAGCGCGAGATACGAGTCGATGACCACGTCCGGGGAGAACCCGCGGACGTGATCGGGGATCGCCCGCTGGTGGGCGACGTACTCGCTCATCAGCGTCTCGAAGGCGTCGGCGAGTCCGACCGGGTTCCCCGGCTGGTAGACCTCACCCGCCGGACCGACGATCTCGCGCATGCTCCCCACGTCCGAGGTGAGGATCGGCGTGTGGCTCGCGAGTGCCTCGAGCATCACCCGCCCGAACGGCTCGTCGAGGATCCCAGAGTAGACGAAGACGTCGGCCTCGTCGTAGACGTCGGGGAGTCGGGCGTGGTCGACGTAGCCGAGCCACTCTATCGCGTCGGCCACGCCCAGGTCGTCGGCGAGCGATCGGAGCGACTCCTCGCGTCCGCCCTTCCCCGCGACCCGGAGTTCGACGTCGTGTCCGCGTGCTCTGCTCTCCGCCAGCGCTTCGATCACGGTGTCGACGTCCTTGATGTCCGAGAGCGCGCCCACCGTGAGGAGGCTGATCGGCTCCTCGCGGTAGATCGGGTTCGTGTACTCACGGACCGGCGAGAAGAAGCGCTCGTCGTAGAAGTGCGGGATGACCGTTATCCTGTCCTCGGGGAAGCCGAGTGCCCCGTAGTCGCGGACGAGGTGTGGACTGAGCGCGTGGTAGGCGTCGACCCCCGAGGCCGCCGCCATCGAGCGCTCGACGAACGGGATCGAGCCCACGGAGACGTAGCCCGAGCGGAGCTCGGAGTCGACGCCCTGCCACCGCCCGGCCGCCGTCGAGACGATACACCGGAGACACTTCGCGCGACCCGGCCCCGAGCACTTCTCCTCGCCGTGGTAGAGCATATCGGCTTTCGGGCAGACCGGCAGGTAGGAGTTGAGCGTCGAGAGCGTCGGTACCTCGAGGTCGGCGAGCACCGGGATGAACGCCGAGGAGTACGAGTGGACGAGGTCGTGGCGTTCGAGCGCCTCCGTCTCCGTCTCGAGCGCCTTCACCTTTTCCGAGAGCGGGTGTGGGAGCGACGAGAGGCCGTCGTTGATCACGTACTCGACGCGGTCGTCGGCCGGCAGCGGCCGCTCCGCCTCCCACTGGGTCGTCACGTACACCGTGAGGTCGTGGTACCAGGAGAGGTGTTCGATCAGCAGCGTCGAGGTGTGGACCGCACCCGTCCCGTCCGCACCCGGACACTCGACCGGGACGAACCCGACGTCGAGTCGCTCTCCCGTCACCTCGCCCGTGTTCGGTCCCGTCATACCGTCATCTCGCCCCATCTCGGCTCCTCACCGGTTTTACTATCGACCCCGTAAACTCCCCCGACCTACCGGGAGGGGTGGTCCGCACGCGGCGATACCCGCTCGAGGGTCACACAGAAGACCGACCCTTCCGGTTCGTTCGCCTCGATCCAGATCTCCCCGCCGTACCGGGTGACGAGGCGGTCGACCAGCGAGAGCCCGACCCCCATCCCCGTGCTCTCGGCTCCCTGCTCACCCTCCTCGAAGATCCGGTCGCGCCTGTGTGCGGGGATGCCGGGACCGTTGTCCGCGACCCGGACGGTCACCTCCTCTTGGCCCTCTTCGATGCCGATCTCGATCGTCGGCGTCTCCTTGTCGTTGTAGAAGACCGCGTTGCTGAGCAGGTTCCCGAACACCGACGAGAGCAGTTCGTTCGCGCGCACCTCGGTCTCCGGGAGCTCGCTCGCCAGCGTTATCTCGACGCCGTCGTAGAGCTGTTCGGCCTTCTTCACCTCGGTCTCGAGGATCGTCCCCAGGTCGACAGCCGAGAGCGCTCGCTCCTCGCCCACGACCGACTCGACGACGTCGCCGACGGTTCGGGTCAGCTGGAGGATGTGGTTGCTCGACTGGACGATCTCCTCCAGCAGCCCCTCGCCCCGCGGCTCGACGTGGTCGGCGAGTTCCCGTGCCCGGCCGACGACCAGCGTGATGTCGTTTCTGATGTCGTGTCTGGTGAGCTGGTTCAAGATCGCGAGCTCGCGGGTCCGCTGGCGGAGCTCGCGCTCCGTGCGTTTCCGTTCGATCGCGTACCAGATCGACCGCAACAGCATCTCCGCCGAGGTCCCGCCGCCGATCAGGTCGTCTTTCACCAGGTAGTCCTGTGCGCCGCGGGCGATCGCGTCGACACCCAGGCTGCTCCCCGGCATCCCGGTCAGCACGATCACCGGCGTCTCCTCGA
>SKXI01000381.1 GCA_007128515.1 Halococcaceae archaeon
CATGCTGGTGGCGCTGGCCGCCGACCTGATCGTCTCGCGCGTGCTCCCGTCCGGCGAGGACGAGGAGAGCCCCGAAGCGAACGGGAAGGGAAAGGTACACGACTGATCGGGCACATCTCCCGGTATGGATTTCGGGCTCTCGGCCGAACAGCGCCAGATCAGGGAGATGGTCGCGGAGTTCGTCGATAGCGAGGTCGTTTCCCGCGCATCGGAGATCGACGCGTCCGACGAGTTTCCCCGTGACCTGATCGACGAGATGGCGCCGCTCGGCCTCCTGGGGATGCCGTTTCCCGAGGAGTACGGCGGCGCCGGCCTCGACTACCACTCCTACGCGATCGGACTGGAGGAGATCAGCCGCGGCTCCGGCGGCCTGGGGACGGTGATCGCCGCCCACATCAGCCTCGCGGGGAACATGGTCTACGCGTTCGGGGACGAGGCCCAGAAGGAGACGTACCTCACGCCGCTCGCCGAGGGAGAGGAGATCGGCGCGTTCGCGCTCTCGGAACCGGGGGCGGGAAGCGACGTACCCGCGATGGAGACGACCGCGGAGCGGGAGGAACGTGCCGACGGGCACGCGGAGTACGTCGTGAACGGCGGGAAGCTCTGGATCTCGAACGGCTCGGTCGCCGACACCGTGATCCTCTTCGCGAAGACCGACCCCGACGCGGGGAACAGGGGGATCAGTTCGTTCGTCGTCCGGCCCGAGGAGGACGACGGCTTTCGCGTCGAGGGGACCGAACACAAACTGGGTGACAAGGGCTGTCCGACGGCCGAACTCTCGTTCAGGGAGATGCGGCTCCCCGCGGAGAGACGCCTCGGCGAGGAGGGCGAGGGGTTCGTTCAGGCGCTCAAGACGCTCAACGGCGGGCGAATCACGATCGCCGCCCGCTCGGTGGGCATCGCGCAGGCCGCCCTCGACGAGGCCCGAGAGTACGCGAACGAACGCGAGCAGTTCGGTCGGCCGATCGGCGAGTTCCAGGCGATCCAGCACAAGCTCGCGGACATGGACACGAAGACCCGCGCCGCGCGCCTGCTCATGCACGACGCGGCCGACAGGAAGATCAAGGGCGAGTCGTTCGTGAAGGAGGCCGCCCAGGCGAAACTCTACGCGAGCGAGGTCTCGCGCGAGGTCGCGAACGAGGCGATCCAGATCCACGGCGGCTACGGCTACACCACCGACTTCCCCGTCGAACGCTTCTACCGGGACGCGAAGCTGAACGAGATATACGAGGGTACCTCGGAGATCCTGCGGAACACGATCGGGAACAAGGTCCTCGGGGAGTGACGAGGCGCTCCGTACGCGCTTTCGACGCGCCCCGGTGGAACCGGTGGTCCGTCCGTGGGCACACCGGACCGTTTCGAGAGCGAGTCGATCCCTCGAGAGGAGTCGAAGCGGCGTATTCCCGGCCGGTGTGCCCGATATCGACCGAGTAGCCTCCCACCTCTCACCGAACGGGAAACAACAGCGTTACCTACCGTATCGATCGATCACTCGAACCGTGTCAACGAGAACCAGTCCGAGGAAGATCGGTCTCGTCGACCGGCTCAAAACCGGGTGGACGTTGACGACCGACAGCGTCGGCGTCATCCGGAACCACCCACGGCTGCTGGTCTTTCCGCTGCTCGCGGGACTCACCAGTGGTCTGTTCTTCGTCCTGTTCCTCTTCCCGCTCCTCGTCGCGAACCTGTTCGGAAGCGGCGTCGAGTATCTCGTCCTCTTCGGGCTCTACTTCGTCACCACCTTCGTCAGTACCTACTTCTCGGCCGCGCTGGTCTACGGCGCGAACGAGGCGTTTCACGGGAACGAGCCCGGTGTGATCGAAAGCGTGCAGGCCGTACGGGGCAAGGCCGTTCCGATCGGCATCTGGGCGGCGATCGCGGCGACGGTCAGCGTCCTGCTCAAGGCGCTGGAGGACTCCGACAACCCGATCGCGTCGGTGCTCTCGAGGCTGTTCTCGGTGGGGTGGTCGATCATGACCTTCTTCATCGTTCCCGTGATCGTCTTCGAGGAGGTCTCGGCCACCTCGATGTTCGAACGGAGCGGGCGGACGTTTCGAGAGACCTGGGGCGAGACGATCGGTGCCGGGTTCGGCATCACGCTGATCACGGCGCTGATCGGGCTCGTACTCGTCGCCCTCGCGCTCGCGATCTCGGTTCCCGTGGCCGCGCTGTTCGCCGGTCCCGGGATCGCCCTCGCCGTCTTCCTCGTCGCCGGCGCGGTCGTCTTCACCTACGTGCTCGGACAGACGATCTGGGGGATCGCGAAGACGGCGCTGTACGTGTACGCCGTCGAGGGCGTCGCCCCGGCGGAGTTCGAGGACTTCGACTTCGAGACGCTCGGCGGGCGGACCGAACGGCCCGCGTCCCCGGGGACCGCTGGCACGCCGAGTACGGTCGCCGACGGCTGAGAGCGAGTATCGGAGACGGCCGTGGATCTCCCAGTTCGACACCCAGAGACGGGATCGGTCGAGTGGCCACCGACAGCTCCGGTTGGCTACGGATACACCC
>SKXI01000219.1 GCA_007128515.1 Halococcaceae archaeon
GAGGGCCCTACCATCGATACTGACTGCCGTCCGTCGGTGCCGATCGCTCCGGTACCGGTCTCTCGGTCCGAGCGGTACATAGGTTCAGCAGCCCGTGCGAGGAGCCGGCCGACACCGCTCGCGCTCCGATCCGGGCGATCGAGCGGCCGACGGTTCGTCGAACGACCGAGGTGCCGTATCGAGTGCCCGGGGTGCGGAGCCTCTCTCGGTCGTCGCGAGCTCGTATAGCGGGGCTGACCTCCACTCTCCGGTGACGAATCCCCCCTCGACCGAACGTCGCCCGCTCTCGACAGGCTCGTACGCCCGAACCGTGTCGAGTGGATAATGACGTCGCTTCGCAGTGTCTGATCGGTTCCCTGATACGAACGGTAGACAGTCACCCGTCTCTCCCCGGTCCGGGTGACCCCGTCGGCCCGACCGCGGCTCACTGGAGGTCGAGTAGCGTGACGGTAGCCTTCGACTTGATCCACGCCGCGGGGTGGTCCTCGTCGTACAGCACCGCGCCACCGTCGGCGGTGTCGATCGCGACGATCGAGTGTCGCCGGTCTGCCGGGTGGTCGTTCTCGATCCGGTGTGCGTCGCCGTCGGTTGTATCCACGCTCATCTGGTCTCTCCGGGTGGAGAGACGGGTACGACGACCAATCCACTGTCGCCTACACATCGTACCCGCCCGGACCTGCTCGCATCGGTAACGGTACGGTGAGCGACCGCGGCGACCTTCACCGAGCGGTCGGATCGCCGACGAGCGGGCCGTCTCTCGGTCGGCGCCGGTCAGCCGACGGGCTCTTCGACGTAGCTCGACACCAGCGCATGCGTTCCCTTCCGGAGGTGCTGGTGGAGCGTCGAGGAGGAGATCCCCATCGACTCCGCGAGCTCCTGGGCGGTGGTCTCGCGCGGCCAGTCGTAGTAGCCCGCGAAGTACGCCGCTTCGAGCGCCGCCCGCTGTTTCTCCGTGAGCTGCTCGTCGACGGAGTCGCCGACCGGGCGGTCGGTCGGCACGGACCGCTCGCGGTCCCGCTTCGAGACCAGTTCGATGCCCGAGAACACCGACCGATACGCCTCGACGATCTCGCGGACGTCGGCGTTCTCGGGCGCTTCGAGTGTCAGTCGACCCACACCGTCCTCGGCGACCGCGGACCGTATACGGACGCCGACATCGCTCGCGAACTCGACGGCCGATCCCCTCTCGGTCGTCTGGATCACGAAGCCATCGTCGCGCTCGGAGATCACGGTGATCTCTTCGATCACGTCGTCCGCCTCCGCGAAGTCGAGCACCGACTGTGGATCGGTACCCTCCACCCGGTGGTAGTTGACGTGTCTCCCGTCACCGACGGGCACCGATCGGAGGTACCGACAGCGACAGTCGAGTCTCTCGGTGACCCCGGTGTAGAACAGCGAGGGATCGGCGATATCGAGTTCGATCTCGACGACGGTATCGGCGACGAGCAGCTTCCGGTTCCTGATCGCGTTCATCGCGAACCCGACGGCCTTTCCGAGCGAGTCGAACCCTTCGAGTGCCTTCTCCTCGAAGACGTCCTCTCTCGCCCCGTCGACGACGAGCACGCCGGAGAGCCGGTCGCCGTACCCGAGCGGGATCGCGGCGACCGCCTCGAAGCGACCGCGAGCGCCATCGCCGCCGGAGCCGTCCTCCTCCCCGGCTGTGAGCTGGTACTGACGGACCACCTCGGTCTCCCTCGACTCGATCGCCGCCTCGACCGCCCCGTTCGCGAGCATCGATCGCGGCATCCGTCTCATCCCCTCGAGGTAGTCGTCGTCGACGCCCGCACCGATCCGTGGGACGACCTGTTCGTCACCCGCTTGCACCGCGCCGATCCAGGCCGAGCGGTAGAGCTCCGACGCCGTCAGGTGCTCGCAAACACGCCGTTCGAGCTCCTCACGGCCGCCCGACTCGACGAGTTGGGTCGTGATCTCCCGGACGAGCCTGTTGATGCGGTTCAACGTCTCCAGCTGGTCGTGCTGCTGGCGGAGTTCGCGTTCGCGCTCCTGGAGCAGCCGGTCCTGCTCCGCTCCCGCCAGCGCCGTCTCGACCGTCACCGCGAGCGCCTCGGTCATCCGGCGGGCACGCTCGTCGAACGACCCCTCCCGTGCGACGACCGTGAGGACGCCAGCCGTCCCGATCGGGGCGTGGAGGCTCGAGTACTCGGGGTCGTACGGGTCGTCGGCCATCGTCTCGATCTCCACGGTCTCCTGACGTCTGTACGCGTGTCCCGCGTGGGTCGCGTCGAGGTCGTACGCCATCCGTGTCGCCAGGAGCTCCGCCGCGGCGTCGGTCTGGGCGAGGGTCTCGAGTCGTTTTTCCTCCGCGTCGAACAGCCGGAGACAGCCCACCTCGACACCGACGACCGGTTCGATCGCCTCGACGCAGACGGTCGCGATCTCCTCGCGAGTGCTGGCCGCGATCAGCTCCCGACTCACCTCGTTGAGCGCTTCGAGCTGGTTCTCGTGGTCCTTCCGCTCGCTGATGTCGCGGGCCACGCAGAC
>SKXI01000195.1 GCA_007128515.1 Halococcaceae archaeon
CCCCAGCCACCCACCGAGCAGTCCCCCGAACATACCGAGGAAGGTGAGGATTACGAAGGCGGCCTGCCTCCGGAGGACCGGTCGCTCCACGGACGGCTCCGCCTGGCCAGCTGCGAGTCGTGTCGTGCGGGAAGCCGTCTCCATGGTTCCTCTCGTTTGACCACTCCTGGATCGGTGGTGGGTCCGGGCGAGTCGGTGACGGATCCAGGTAGATCGCTGATGGGTCGGGGGCCATCGGTTGCACACACGGCGATGAGGGCCGCGACGTCACCGACTGACTCGTCTGTAACTCGCAACCGGGGAAGCAATAGGTTTTCCCAAGAAGCCTCGAAGCTGCTCGGAGATCGTCGTCTCCGAAATGGTTCGTCGATCACTCGGCGACATCGGATATGTCGACGTCCAGTACGGGACGTGTCACGGCGGCACCGACGACCACACCAGTGGTCCCGCTAAACGGTCGATAGGGACCCGCCCGCCCCATGGGGTCGCTCGTCGTCCGGGTGTGCCACCTCGAGTCGAAGTCGTCCCGGGCGTACGCGACGCAGGTCAGCACCCAGCCGTCCGCGATCCGGTCGTCGTCCAGGTACTCGTTCCCGTCGTGTTCGACCACGTCGTTCGCGTCGCCGTCGTACCTGGCGGTGCACTTGCCGCATCTGCCGACCTCACAGGAGTACGGGATGTCGATGCCCGCGTCGAGCGCCGGATACATGATCGCCTCGTCCTCCGGGGTCTCGACCTCGGTCCGTCCGTCGTCGTCGACGTAGACCAGCAGGTACGTGGTCACCTCGTCGGTGTCGTCCTCGAGACAGCCGGCCAGAACGACCGCGGCGCTCTCCCCGATCGTGGTCATACTATCGCCGCCCGATCGCGAGGGAACGCTCGGAATCGTCCGCGGTCGCACACGAGCGCTCCGTGTCATCAGCCGACCGATCGCCGGTCGCGACGCCGACGTGGAATTCGGTTCCGTCACCCATCCCGGAACGAAGGTCCGGAACGGGGGAGAAGCCAGACCACCGTTCTCATAGAGATCATCGTAGCCAACCGGATCTCTCAGACCCACAGGTCACCGGTATCGTTCGATTCACGCTCAAGAAATTATGAACTCCTACGATGATCCCTATCACCGGACGGGAACGATATCCGGCGCTATCGGGGGATCCGACATCGATCCGAATAGTCGACGTCTTCGATCGAGTCGATCCCGTCCTCGACGCAGACGGGGCAGTCCGGATCCCGTTCCAGGGGCGTCTCCACGAACGTCACGTCGGTGGCGTCGTAGCGCAGCAGTCGGCCGTCGAGCAGCTCGCCGATCCCGAGGAGGTACTTGAGCGTCTCGGTCGCCTGCAGGCAGCCGATGGTCCCCGGCAGCGTCGGGAAGATGGCCATCGGCTCGTCCGAGGGCACCGAGCCCGCCTCCGGCGCCTCCGGGAGCAGACAGCGGTAACAGGGCCCACCTGGCCGGAGTCGTCGCCTGTCCCTCGAGCGCGTAGACGGCGCCGTGGACGAAGGGGACGCCGGCGAGGCGGGCGACGTCGTTGAGGAGGAACCGCGAGGCGAAGTTGTCCAGCCCGTCGACGACCACGTCGTATCCGTCGACGATCGCTTCCGCGTCGTCCGGCTCGATGCGGCCGTGGTGTGTCCGCACAGCGACCTCGTCATTCCGTGCCTCGATGAACCGCGCGGCGCTCTCGACCTTCGGTTCTCCCACGTCGGCCTCGCGGTGGACGACCTGCCGCTGGAGGTTCGAACGCGAGACCGTCCCGCCATCGGCGACGCCGATCGTGCCGACACCCGCGGCAGCGAGGTACTGGATCGCCGCCGAACCGAGACCGCCCGCACCGACCACGAGCACCCTGGCCTCGAGGAGACCCAGCTGCCCCGCTTCGCCGATCTGGTCGAGCATGAGCTGTCGGGAGTAGCGGTCCGTCTGGCTGTCGTCGAGTGCGTCGTGCTCGTCAAGCGCGTCGTGCCCGTCGAGTGTGTCGTCCATGTATGGATCCTCTCTCCGGTCCAGGTCACCTATCTACGCCTGCGTAGGTAGCAGCCCTTATCGGGGCAAGCGCCAGCCAGGCTGTCTCGGTCGAGTGACCGGGGCCGCTCGATCGTGGTCCTCCTCCACGACGACCGACGATCGCTCCCGCTCGACAGGCGAGACGCGCCGTCGGAACGTCTCGGGTACTCGATGATCGATCGGGCATACCCGCGACGGGACATCCGTCGGTGGTCGGGTGCCCTCATCCCGGCGCCCGGAACGCCTTGAGCCGAAACTGGAAGATGATCGGCTCGAGAACCTCCTTCTCCCCCCGTCCACGAGATCGTGACCTCGGTCAATCGATACGACGGGCCGACCGGAACCTTCGCAGTCGACAGACGCGCGACCCAGCCGTCTCCGGTGATCTCGCGGTCGCCGGTTCGTTCCCCGCCGAGGTTCTCGAGGTAGCCCATCGCCTGTTCGGCGGTCAGCCCGCGGGACCGACGGGTCTCCTGCAGTCGACCGTCCACGACGGATCGCTCCATCGGTGGCACTCCGTCCAACCCCGCCTGTACCCGATCTGCCCACGGACTGGATCTGGACATCGTCTGCGCTCCTTACCACCTCAACCACACGTCACCCCGGGAGTTAATCGTGCGGCAGATTCTCACCCGACAGGAATCGTCTCGGTCGGGATGGTCCGCAATACGTCGTCTCGACGGAATCCCGATGCTCGCCCCCGATCACGCCTCGCTCGCCATCGATTCCGATCGGTTCGAAGCCCCACTGAATCACGGCCGAGTGCACCGATCCAACCGGTGCAGTCTCGAGCCCTCGCCCGGCTGGCCAGCGAGCGACGACTCGGGCAGTCGAGCCGCGCTGTTGGCTGACACCCATCCATCCCCAATGGCCGGACTGAGCGCTACGTATTCACGTCTCATGCGAGCACATCGCCGATAACCGTCGATCCGTTCGACCGGGGGAAACCATCACGCGGCAGTGGTGATCGGCAGTCTCGTGCTCGCGGCAGTACTGTGGGCGGCTGGATATCCGCCTCGCCGAATCGTCGGCGCCGTCCCCTGGTTCCTCCTGTGCGCCGTCATGGTCATCGGGCCGAAAGCCTGGAAGTGGCATCAGAGCCACGGGACGGACGTCTCGTTCTGGCTGCTGACGGTCCATATCTACGACATGAAGTTCGCCCGGTGCGGACTCCGGACCGAGGACGTCCTGTAGCTCCCGTCCGTGGTCAGCCTCGTAATGGTCGTGGGACTGGACGTCGGGGCGTTCGTGAACGTGGTGTCCCACTATCGGAACCACGGCAGTTACACGGCGACACCTCGATCCCCGCGATGGTACTGTGACCCCGTGACGAACCGAGACCCGCTGGACGAACCCTGGTCGCTGTGCACCGCTGAGAACGCGTTTGATTCGCGAACCAGCCGACGAGGATCCACGTCTCAGGCCCAGTCCTCCGCTCCGCGAACCGGTCGGTGAGCTCTCACCGGACGACGGTGACCGGGACGCTCGTCCGTTCGACGAGCCCCTTCGCGACGCTGCCGAGCAGCTGCTCTGCCCGACGCGACATGCCCCGGTGACCGACGAAGATCGCGTCGAACCCGTCCGCCTCGGCGAAGTCGGCGATCGTCGAGACCGGGGGCCCGTAGAGGAGTTCGGAGTTGATGTCGTGGCCGCGGTCGGCGGCGAGCGAGACTGCGTCCTCGACGACGTCCGACCCGCGGCGTTCGGCGGCCTCGATGCTCTCCACGATCAGTCGGCGGCCGGCCTCCGCCGACGAGAGCGGTTCGCCACCCCCCTCGTCGTACACCGAGGGGGAGACGGCGTGCACGACCGTGATCGACGCGTCCATCGCCTCCGCGACTGTGGTCGCGACGGCGAGCGCTTCCTCCGACGCCTCCGATCCGTCGACCGCGACGAGGAACTTCATGAACGTTCTACGGGCGCTGGTGACGTAACTCCGTCCACGATTCCAACGTCGTCGGAACGACGCGGACGGTCACCGGTTGGATAGGGAGCGACGGGGTTATCTTAACGGGCGCCGGCCTCGTCAGGTGCGACATGGCTCTCACGGACGTCCTCGAGGACGACCCCGAAGCGATCGCCTCGGTCATCGAACACACCGACGTCGACCCGACGGCCACGGAGGCGGAGGTCAGGACTCTCTGTCGGGAGGTGACCGACTACGGCTTCCGCGCGGCCGTCGTGGTTCCGTATCACGCGCCACTCGCGGCCGACCTCCTCGACGGCCGGGCGGACGTCGTCGCGGTCATCGGCTTCCCCTACGGCGTCCAGAACACGGAGGCGAAGCTGGCCGAGGCACGGCCGCTCCTCGACCACGCCGACGAGTTCGACATGGTCATGAACCGGACGGCGTTCGCGAACGGCGACGACGACCTCGTCGTCCGGGACGTCCGGGCCGTCAAGGAGGCGATCGGCGACAGGCCGCTGAAGTGCATCATCGAGTCACCTGACCTCACTCCGGAGGAGATCCGCCGCGCCGCGCGACTGGTCGCCGACGGGGGTACCGACTTCGTCAAGACCGCCGTGGGGTACGACGGGCCGACGGACCCCTCCCACATCGAGGTGATGCGGGACGCAGTCGGTCCCGACGTCGGGCTGAAGGCCTCCGGCGGGATCGGGACGTTCGCCGATGCCCGCGAGATGGTGGCCGCCGGGGCGACACGGATCGGGGCCTCGGCCTCGGTCGAGATCTACGAGTCGATACCGTAGGTTTCCTCGCACTCTCTCTTACGGGAGCTGTGGCCGTCGGTGAGTCGGAAGCGCGTCACCCTCCACGGACTGCTCGGGGACCATCTTCGAGAACGCACAATGGAGTGGCAACTCATACCTACTTATGGGAACGCTTTCGGAGATCGTATCTCACACGCACCGAGACAACTGGTATACTAATCGCCGGTCTAATGCGGTTTCGATGTCCAGAATTCGGACGAACGATATCGAGATCTATTATGAGCGACGTGGCGCGGGACCACCGCTGGTCTTCATTCACGGGGCTGTCATCGACGATCACACGAGTTGGACACCCCAAGTCGAAAGCTTCAGCAACGAGTATACCACCTTCGCTTACGACGTCCGGGGTCACGGTCGGACCGGAGGGTCGCGCCTGCCGTCATATTCGATTTCACTCCTCGCCGATGACCTCGGAGCCTTCATCGACGGGCTTGATATAGAACAACCCGTCCTTTGTGGCTTTTCGATGGGCGGTATGGTTGCACAGACGTATGCGGCCCGGCATCCGGATCGGGTTGGTGCTCTGATCATCGCCGACTCGTACGGCCCGTACGTCTTCAGTCGCCGCGAGTGGATCGTTCGGGTGGGCTTTCCAGAGATCGCCCACCCGATAGTTCGGCTGGTCGGGTACGAACGGATGAAGCAAGCGCTCCACTGGATTCTGGTGCAGGTGGGTGGAGAGGAGTCTCTGGGTGAGTTCGAAGGAGTAGAACGATTCCCTCGTATGGACTCCGACGAGGTCGTGAAGGTACTGCGTGCGGTTGCGACATTTCACCAATCGAACCTCGATCTCTCGGAGATCACCGCTCCGACGTTGATTCTATACGGTGATCACGGTCTTCCGTTCTTCCAGCATCACGCCGCGAAGCTCGCGGCAGAGATTCCCGACGCGTCGGTAAAGTCGATCCCGACAACGACGCATATGCTCAACGTCGACAACCCCGAGGCGTTCGATGCCGCTATTCGGGAGTTCCTCGAATGAGTCGACAGATACCGTCCCCAGTACACGACCTCGGTTGTACCGCAATCCACGACACTCGGCGTGCAGAGGGGAACGGGCTTGACGGAAAAACCCATCGTCCGGACCGTCGAGAACCACGGGGCGCTTCACGTCGTGGGAGTCGTACGCCCGAACGCGATGAGACCGTCTATCCGCTGCTTTCCGTCCCCGGTAGCGTCCCTTCGTGGAGGGTACGTTCGACACCCTCCCGGTCGGTAGTTGGCACACATCCATTCCCTGGGAACCAGCAGAGTGAATATATAGGCTGTACCCGTGAACCCTCCATGGACGTAACCGACATCGTCGACGAGGAGTTCCGTTCGTACGACGACTCGACGCCGGTCTCGAAACTCCGCGGGGCGTTCGAGACCACGGACGAGAAGGCACTCCTGATCACGCGCGACGACGAGTTCGAGGGGGTCGTCTCACGGCGGGACGTCTTCTCCTCTCACGAGAAGGGATCGCGGAAGGCACGGTCGCTGGTCCGACCCGTTCCCACGATCGACCGCCACGAGGACCTGCGGGAGGCCGCTCGGCTCATGATCGCCGGCGACACGAAGATCCTCCCGGTTTTCGACACCGACCCCGGAGACGGCGACGGTCACCTCGTCGGCGTCGTCCGTGAGGACGACCTCTTGCGCCACGTCCAGCCGTACCTCTCGGTACTCGATGTCGAGGACGTCGCCACGACGGACGTCGTCGCCGTGACCCCGGAGACCACGTTCGGGCAGGCGCTCGCGACGTTTCGCACCGAGCGCATTCGCCATCTCCCGGTCGTCGCCGGTGACGGCGAGGAGGTCCTCGGTATCGTCGGCCTCGTCGACGTCCTCGAGTTCGTCACTCGTGAACTCCAGCGCTCTCAGGGTGGCGATCCCTCCGAGCACGTCGTCGACCAGGGCGCCGGCCACGGGGGGTTCGGTGCCCGCGAGGGCGAGAGTGCGGATCTGCTCGACCTCCCGGTGCGCAACGTGATGATCGAGACCGTCGGAACCGCCGCACCCGACGAGGTCCTCGACGCCGTGCTCGAAACGATGCTCGAGTCCGGTGCGTCCTCGTCGGTCGTCCTCGACGACGGTGCACTCGCCGGGATCGTCACCAAGACGGACCTCCTCGAGTCACTGACCTGGGACGACGAGGACGCGCTCCCCGTTCAGGTGTTCGGGGGCGAACTGCTGTCCGATCTGACCCGCGAGGAACTGGGCGAGCGGATCGAGAACGTCACGCGCAAGTACAGCGCCATGCGCGTCATGGAGGCGAAGGTCCACTTCGACGAGCACAAAGAGCGCCTCCGTGGCGTTCCACAGATCTACACCCGGATCCGACTCTTCACCGACAAGGGACTGTTCATCGGCGAAGAGGCCGGCTTCGGGGACCGCCACTCGTTCTCGCTGGCACTCAACGCGATCGAACGGCAGATCCTCGAGGGGAAGACGTTCGGACAGAGCAAGAAACCCGGTGAGACGGCGGACGCAAACAGGATGTACGGCTGGTGGCTCAGCGAGTAACCGGAACCGCCGCCACCGAACGGGGACGAGAACCCCGAGGTGAAACGCCCCAGGGGCTCCGTCGGACGACCGTCCGATCGCGGTGTCCTGTACGTCGGCACTCTTCGAGCGAGGAGAGCGGTTCGACTGCCGATGTCCACGCGAGAGGGTGATTCGAGCTATCGACCCCGAGTTCCGGAGTCGATCGGTCGAACGAACCACGGCTCCTCGTCCCCACCGTCCCTCGGGGTGTGATAGTGATGACTGGGACTGTGTACCGGTTCGACCGCAGACCGTCGTACGGTCGATACGGACCGACTCGCACTCGTCAGTATGAGTGTTCGACCCGAACATGTTCGAACTCGTTCCCACCGGCTGGGAACCCACGAGGGCGGTTTAGGAGTAGGGCGCGAGGTTCGAACCGTGATGAGGCACACGACTCCGACCCGAACCCGTCGGACGCACGGGGGGATCGACCGATGAGCGAGGCTTCCGGGTCCCCCGACGCGGACGGTGGGGGCGAGGGCGGTACGACCCGCCGGGACGTGTTGATCGGCGCCGGGATGCTCGCCGGCGCCGGTCTGGCCACCGGAGCGGCCTATCGGCGGTTCCAGCCGGAGGCAACGGTCGAGACCCCGGGCGAGCTCAACCCCCTCGCGGAGTACCCCGACCGCGACTGGGAGTCCCACTACCGCGACATCTGGGACGTCGACGACACGTTCACGCTCACCTGCACCCCGAACGACACGCACAACTGCTACCTCGAGGCGAACGTGAAGAACGGGGTGATCACCCGCCTCGGCCCGTCGATGAACTACGGCGAGGCGACCGACCTCCACGGGAACCAGGCGAGTTCGCGCTGGGACCCGCGGGTCTGTCAGAAGGGACTCGCGATGGTCGAGCGCTTCTACGGCGACATGCGCGTGAAGGCCCCGATGGTCCGCCGCGGGTTCCGCGAGTGGGTCGAGGAGGGGTTCCCGCGTGACGACGACGGGAGCATGCCCGAAGAGTACGCCCAGCGGGGGACCGACGACTGGGACGAGGTCTCCTTCGAGGAGGCTTACGACCTCGCGGCGGAGACGATCCTCGAGATCGCAGAGCACTACAGCGGCGAGGAGGGCCAGGAGATGCTCTTAGAGCAGGGCTACGACGAGCGGGTCGTCGAGGAGACCGGCGGTGCCGGGATCCAGGCGATGAAGTTCCGCGGCGGGATGCCGCTTCTGGGGATGATCCGGCTCCAGGGGATGTACCGAAAGGCGAACGAGATGGCGCTGGTGGACCACCACGTCCGCGACGTCGACGAGGAGGAGGCGGTCGGCGCCGCCGGACTCGACAACTACTCCTGGCACACCGACCTGCCGCCGGGGCACACGATGGTCACCGGCCAGCAGACGATCGACTTCGACCTCGCGAACGCGGAGTACGCCGACCACATCGTGATGGCCGGCATGAACTGGATCTGTACGAAGATGGCGGACTCGCACTGGCTGACCGAGGCCCGGATGAAGGGGACGACGGTCACCGGGATCTTCACCGACTACAACGCGACCGCGACCAAGTGCGACGAGCTGATCACGGTCAGGCCGGCGACGGACACCGCGCTCTTCCTCGGCGCGGCGAAGATCATCATCGAGGAGGGCCTCTACGACGAGGAGTTCGTCCGCGGACACACCGACCTGCCGATGCTTGTCCGGACCGACGAGAGCCGACTGCTGCGCGCGAGCGAGGTGTTCGAGGGCTACGAGGACGCCGACCTCGAGAAGACGAGGGTCGTCGCGGACGACGACGAGCGTCCTGGCCAGGCGACGGTCGACGTCTGGGAGAACATCCTCACCGAAGACCTCCGTTCGGAGTGGGGCGACTTCGTCGTCCGCGACGAGGAAAGTGAAGAGTTCGTCGCGGTGTCGCGCGACGAGATCGGCGAGGACTTCGACGTGCCGGCGTCGCTCGAAGGAAGCTTTGAGGTCGAGACCGTCGACGGCGAGACGGTCGAGGTCCGGACGGTCTTCGACCTGATCAGGGAACACCTGATCGACACCTGGGACGCGGAGTCGGTGGCGACGGTGACCGGGACGGACCCGGAGGCCGTCGAGAGCCTGGCCTACCGGATGGCCGACAACCAGGAGAGGACGCTTCTCATCAAGGGGATGGGTCCGAACCACTACGCCAACCAGGACCAGAAGGACCGCTCGGCGTTCCTGCTCGCGTCGCTGACGCGGAACGTCGGTCACTTCGGGGGAAACATCGGGAGCTACGCCGGCAACTACCGCGGAGCCTACTTCAACGGGCGCCAGCAGTGGTCCTCGGAGGACCCCTTCGACATCGAACTCGATCCGGACGAGCCGGCCCGCGAGGACACCCGCTACACGATGCAGTCGGCGCACTGGTACTCCCACGGCGACCGCCCGCTGGAGGTCGACGGCGAGTACTTCATGGGCGACTCGCACATGCCGACGCCGACGAAGTTCCTCTGGACCGCCGGCTCGAACTCGATCCTGGGCAACGCGAAGGGGAGCTACGACATCGTCCAGA
>SKXI01000046.1 GCA_007128515.1 Halococcaceae archaeon
CTCCGTCGTCCGTCCTACCGCACCGTTCGCTACGGACCCGCTTCGTCCCCTCGAACCGTGACCACCGGGACGTCCGACAGACGGACGACCTTCTCCGTGACGCTGCCGAGGAGATACCGCTCGACGCCCGTTTTACCGTGGGTGCCCATCACGACGACGTCGATGTCGTTACCCTCGGCGTACTCGAGGATCGCCTCGTGTGGGTTGCCGTGGCGAACCGCGGTGACGGTCGCGACGTCGGCGAGTCGCTCCGCCGTGTTCTCGACGAACGCCTCCCCGTTCTCGGCGAGTTGCTCGCGGAACTCCTCCGCCCGGAGGTGTGACTTCCCCAGTCCGGGGCTGGTCTCCGGTTGTGCCGCCCCCAGTCCGGGACTGTCGTCGTGGTCCTGTCCGGCCGCACCCTCCAGCCCAACGGTTCCTTCGTCGATGGCGTAGAACACGTGCACGGTGGCATCGAACCGCGAGGCGAGGGCTCTGACGTGGTCGAACGCCGCCTCCGAACCGTCGCTCCCGTCGGTGGGATAGAGTATCGCGTCGTACATGAAGTCGATCGATATAGCGTTTCTGAGCGTATATCTCTGTGCATCCCTCCCCCGCTCCGACGGTGCGAACGACCGGTTCGAGCGATCGATGCAGATGACCCGCCCGGAGTCGAGTGCACGATCGCGGCGGAGTCCGTTCGACCGATCTGGGTGGTCTGACCGGGGATCGGTGCCCGGCCGCACGAGCGAGCGGGGCCGGGGACGACTCTCGGTGGTCGGCAGCGTCAGAAAAAAGAACGAGCGGTTCAGACCGCGCCGGGGACCCAGACCGAGGTCGTGAAGACCCCGATGATCGCCAACAGCGCGATGATCGTGTGGACGATCGCGATCGAGGCCGCCGGTGGGTCGACGTGGGTGTCCCCGTGGGCGTAGAACACCCGCTGGAAGCCCTCGCCCACGAGCGCACCGAGGAGGCCGAAGAAGCCGGCGACGATCAGCGCGAGGGTCGGACTGAAGCCCGTCGCGATCCCCGCGAGGTAGGCCGTCGACGCCGGAAGCGTCATGTGGTGGGTGACCGGGATCTTCCCGATGCCCAGGTTCAAGAACAGCAACGAGGCCGCGCTGATCCCGAACCCGAGGAACGCGTTTCCGGTCTGGAGCGCGGCGTAGCCACCCGCGAGCCCGGTGAACAGCCCGATCGCGGCGAC
Organism: Halococcaceae archaeon; assembly: GCA_007128515.1. Taxonomy (GTDB): domain Archaea; phylum Halobacteriota; class Halobacteria; order Halobacteriales; family Halalkalicoccaceae; genus Natronorarus. The sequence continues at coordinate 1,190 of SKXI01000046.1, forward strand.
GTGTGACCACTTGTACATGTTCGGCAGCCACGGCTCGACGGCGAGGCGGTCCTCGCTGTCCTTGTCACCGTCACCGGGGACCTCGTTCGGGTCGCGTTTCTCGCCCCGTTCGAACGGCCCCATGTCGAAGTAGCCGTCGGCCTTGCCGCTGACCACGCCGATGACGCTGTAACCGAAGGCGACACGGTGGGCGAACGCGCTCGCGACGACCGTGAACGCGATCGGATCCGTCGGGACCGCCATGTTGCGGAACACCTGCTCGATCAGGATCCCGAGGATCCCGAACGCCGCCCCGACGGCCAGGATGTCGGGACGGCTGCCCAACGCGACGGTGATGTCCTTCCCGTTGTGGTAGTCGAACCCGGACTGGATGTCCCCCTGACCCGCGGCGTAGGCGGCCGCCGCCGCACCCGCCGCGAAGGAGATGTGCGGACCGAACACCGGCCCGAAGCCGACGCCGACCCCGACGCCCCCGGCCGCGTCCCCGCCGAAGACGCCGGCGATGACCAGGAACCCCGTGAACACGAACGCCGGGAGTGCACCGAGGGCGGCCCCGAAGGCACCGCCCGCGGCCGCGCCGAGCCAGATCGTCGGATCCGACAGCACGTCGACGACGTCCCCGACCGATCCGGGTTCGTACCCCTGGAGGACGACCGCGTCGGCGGCCTGGAACCCGTGTAGGGCCAACTCGACCGTCGCGTCAGCCGCCACACTCACTCACTCCCTTCTCTCGCCCAGTCCAGCGAGCGCTCGACCGCCTCGGTCCAGCGCTCGTAGTTCGCATCGATCGCCTCCGCGTCCCCATCGGCGGCGAACTCGCGATCGATCTGCCAGTTGTCCCGGAGACCGTCGACCGACTCCCAGTAGCCGACCGCGAGGCCGGCGGCGTACGCCGAGCCGAGCGCCGTCGTCTCGTCGACGACCGGTCGCACGATGTCGGTGTCGAGGATGTCCGCCTGGAGCTGGCAGAGGAAGTCGTTTTTCACCGCACCGCCGTCGACTCGCAGCTTGCCCATGTCGATACCGCTGTCGGCCTGCATCGCCTCGGCGACGTCTCGGGTCTGGTAGGCGATCGCCTCGAGCGTCGCCCGAACGAGGTGTTCTTTCTTCGTGCCACGGGTCATCCCGACGATGGTCCCGCGCGCACGCCCGTCCCAGTGTGGCGCGCCGAGGCCGGTGAGCGCCGGCACGAAGTAGACGCCGTCGGTGGTGTCGACACGACTGGCGAGTTCGGACGTCTGGGCCGCGCTCTTGATCAGCCCGATGTCCTCCAGGAACTCGACGGCCGCGCCAGTGATGAAGATCGCACCCTCGAGCGCGTAGTTGATCGGTTCTCCCGACCGCTGGAACGCGATCGTCGTGAGCAGGCCGTGATCGCTCGCGACCGCTTCTTCCCCCGTGTTCATCAGGAAGAAACTCCCCGTCCCGTACGTGTTCTTCGCGTCGCCCGGATCGAAGCAGGTCTGGCCGAACAGCGCGGCCTGCTGGTCGCCGAGCGCGCCCGCGACGGGTACCTCTGCGCCCAGGAAGCCCTCCGGATCCGTATGACCGTAGTACTCGTCGTCCGAGGACGGTCGTACCTCCGGCAGACAGGCCTTCGGTACGTCGAACTCCTCGAGGAGTTCGTCGTCCCAGTCCGCCTCGTGGATGTTGTACAGCATCGTCCGCGAGGCGTTCGTCACGTCGGTGATGTGGTTGCCCGTGAGCTTGTGGATCACCCAGGTGTCGATCGTGCCGAAGAGCACCTCGCCCTCGACTGCCCTGCCCCTGACGTCCTGTACCTGTGCCGCCTCGAGCTTGAGCGGGTCGGCGTTCTCGAGGATCCACTCCGCCTTCGTCGCCGAGAAGTAGGCGTCGACCTCCAAGCCCGTCTTCTCGCGGATCGTTTCCTCCATCCCCGCCTCCTGGAGCTCTTCGACGCGGTCGGTCGTCCGACGGTCCTGCCAGACGAGCGCGTTGTGAACGGGTCGTCCGGACGCCTCGTCCCAGAGCACGGTCGTCTCGCGCTGGTTGGTGACCCCGATCGCCGCCAACTGATCGGCGTCGATCCCCGCCTCCGAGAGCGCGGTCGTCATCACCGACTTCGTGTTCTCCCAGATCTCGACCGGGTCGTGTTCGACCCAGCCTGGCTGGGGGTAGATCTGTTCGTGTTTCTCGTACGCGCTGGCGACGACCTGTCCCGAGTGGTCGAACACCATGAATCGTGTGCCGGTGGTCCCCTGATCGATCGCACCGACGTATGTGTCCCCTGTCATTGGTCTCTCCTGGTTCGCTCTTCTCCGCCCGCTGACGGCCACCAATCTTTACCGGTAGTGGCCGTGCTACCGATAAACACCATTCAGCAACAACTTAAACCTTGTCATCACCGCCCGATCGACCGGACGAGCGTCCGTCCACTCAGTTACGCGTACTCCCCGCGATGGCGGTAAGATAATGAGCCCCGCGATTAAGGGGTATGGTGATGGCTAGCAAGACGACGGTGCTCGTGATCGGCGGGGGGTCGACGGGCTGTGGGATCGTCCGGGACCTCGCGATGCGGGGGATCGACGCCACGCTCGTCGAACGGGGCAACCTCACCCACGGCACGACCGGACGGATGCACGGGCTGTTACACAGCGGCGGCCGGTACGCCGTCTCCGATCAGGCGAGCGCGCGCGAGTGTATCGAGGAGAACCGGGTGTTGCGGGAGATCGCCGGTCACTGCGTCGAGATGACCGGCGGCTACTTCGTGAAGAGACCGGAGGACGACGAGGCGTACTTCCAGGAGAAACTGGAGGGCTGTCACGCCTGCGATATACCGGCCGACGTCGTCAGCCGGAAGGAGCTCCGGACGGACGAGCCGTACCTGGCACGGGACGTCGAGAAGGCGATTCGCGTCCCCGACGGTGCGATCGATCCGTTCAGGCTCTGTGTGGCGAACGCCGCGGACGCCGAGGCGAACGGCGCACGCATCGAGACGCACGCGCCGGTCACCGACGTCCTCGTCGAGGGCGACCGGGTGGTGGGCGTCGAGGTCGAACACGACTCCGGGCCCGGAAAGCGGGTGCACAGAACCCCCGGAACGACCGAGGAGATCCGCGCCGAGTACGTCGTGAACGCGACGGGTGCCTGGGCGGGCCGGATCGGCGATATGGCCGGCGTCGACGTCGAGGTCAGGCCCTCGAAGGGCGTGATGACGATCATGAACGTCCGACAGGTCGACAGCGTGATCAACCGGTGCCGACCGAAGGGCGACGCCGACATCATCGTCCCCCACGAGACGACGGCGATCCTGGGGACCACCGACGAGGAGGTCTCCGACCCCGACGACTACCCCGAAGAGCGCTGGGAGGTCGATCTGATGATCGACACGCTCTCCGAACTCGTCCCCATTCTGCAGGAGGCGCGGACGATCCGGTCGTTCTGGGGCGTGCGGCCGCTCTACGAGCCACCGGGAACCGGGACGACGGACCCGACGGACATCACGCGGGACTTCTTCCTGCTCGATCACCAAGAGCGTGACGACCTCGAGGGGTTCACCTCGATCGTCGGCGGGAAGTTCACCACCTACCGGATGATGGCCGAGACGATCACCGACCACGTCTGCGAGCAGCTGGGAGTGAGCGAGCCGTGTCGAACCGCCGAGGTGGCGCTCCCGGGCAGCGAGGACCTCGGGAGCCTCGACGACCACATGGACTCCTTCGGGCTTCGCTCGCCGATCGCGCGCCGGAGCGGACAGCGCCTCGGCTCGCGCGCGGCGGCTGTCCTCTCGGGTAGCGATCCGAACCCGGTCGTCTGTGACTGCGAGGCGGTTACCCGCGCGGAGGTCCGGGACGCGATAGACGGGTCGGGAAGCGACCTGAACGCGGTCCGGATCCGCACCCGGGCGTCGATGGGCAACTGCCAGGGCGGCTTCTGTTGTCACCGTCTCGCCCACGAGCTCTCGCCGCGCTACGAGGAGGACGTCGTGCGGGAGGCGTGGGACGAGCTGGTCGAGGAGCGCTGGAAGGGCGAACGGCACGCGCTCTGGGGCGAACAGCTCTCGCAGGCGGCGCTCAACGACGCGCTCTGGGCGACGACGATGAACATGGACACCGATCCCGCTCGGACCGGGGTGGACGTCGACTTCGCCGCGTTCGACGCGGGCGAGTACGGGTTCGAGTCCGAGGGCTCGAGCGGCGTAGCGGCCGACGGAGGCACGCGTGGCGATCAGTGACGACGTGCTCGTGATCGGCGGGGGGCTCGCGGGCATGACCGCCGCGATCGCCGCCGCCCGGGGCGGCGCGCGCGTGCGGCTCCTCTCGCACAAGGCCAGCACGCTCAGGAACGCCTCCGGGCTGATCGACGTCCTCGGGACCGACCCGGGGGGTCACGGGCCGCTGGCCGACCCGTTCGACGGGCTCGACGCCCTCCCTCAGGAACACCCGTACAGCGTCCTCGGCGAGCAGGCGATCCGCGAGGGACTCGCGCTGTTCGACGACCTGCTCGGCGACCGGTACCTCGGGGCGCACACCGACCGGAACGCGCTCGTCCCCACCCACGGCGGGACGGTGAAGCCGACCGCCCGGTATCCGGCGGCGACGGCCCCCGGGCTCGCGAGTTTCGGTACCGAAACGCTGCTCGTCGGCTTCGAGAGCGTCACCGACTTCGACGCGCCGCTGGCGGCCGCACACCTCGAGACTGCGGGCGTCCCCTTCGAGGTCCGGGGTGTCACGCTCCCGTTCCCGGGGGAGTTCCGCGCGGACGCGAGGGTCACCCGGATGGCTCACGCGCTCGACGAGGACCGGGAGGTCCGGGCGGATGGTCCAGCGACCGGGACGCGGGCGACGCTCGCCGACCGGGTCGCCGACCACCTCGACGGGGCCGAGCGCGTCGGCTTCCCCGCGCTGCTCGGCGACGAACACGGCGAGGAGGTGCGGGAAGAACTCGCCGACCGGTTGGGTGCCGAGGTGTTCGAGGTGCCGATGGGGCCGCCGAGCCTCCCCGGGCTCCGCCTCGAGGACGCGCTCGAAGCCGCCCTCCACGAGGAGGGGGTCAGGGTGGAGTCCGGCAACCCGGTCGTCGGCTACGAGGGCGACGACCGGGTGGAGACGGTGACGGTCGAGCGCGTGCATCGGGAGGTCCCCTACGGGGCGGAACAGGTGATCCTCGCGACCGGCGGGCTGGTCGGGAAGGGCATTCGGTCCTCCCGATCGGGGGTGCGCGAGCCGATCTTCGGCTGCCACGTCCCACAGCCAGAGGACCGATACGACTGGTTCAGCGACGGCGTGTTCGACGACCAGCCGTACGCCCGCTTCGGGCTCCGGATCGACGAGGGCTGCCGGCCACTCGACGACCGGGAGGGCGTGGAGTTCGAGAACCTGCGGGCGGTCGGCGCGGTCTGTGGTGGCTACGACTCGGCGCGAGAGAAATCGGCGAGCGGCGTCTCGCTCGCGACGGCGACGGTAGCGGGCAGACGGGCAGCGGAGTGTCTCTGATATGAGTGACGCGTACACCCCGGACGACGGCAGCGGTATCGACGCGACGACCACACCCGGCGGGACGGAGCACACCCGGGACGAGTACGAACCGGTCGAGGTGTTCCCCACGGAGGGGATGGACCTCCGGCCGGGTGCGGACAGCTGTTACAAGTGCTCGACCTGCGACACGGAGTGTCCGGTCGCCGAGGTGAACGACGAGTTCCCCGGCCCGAAGTTCCAGGGCCCCGAACAGTGGCGGCTGAAACGCAACGAGGACACCGACATCGACGACTCGGTGATGAAGTGTTCGAACTGCATGCGCTGTGACAGCGTCTGCCCCTCGTCGGTGCCGCTCAGCCAGATGCACAACACCGCCCGCGGGCTCTACGTCGAAGAGCAGATGGAGACGCTCTCGCGGGAGTACATCAGGAACCGTATCCTCTCGAACTACCGGACCTCGGCGTGGCTCGCGTCGAAGGTTCCCCGGATAGCGAACGTCGTGATGAACTTCGGACCCGCACGCTGGCTGATGGAGCGGACCCTCGGCGTCACGGCCGAGCGTGAGTTCCCCGCGTTCGCGACCTGGACGTTCCGCGAGTGGTGGGCCGACCGCGGCGGGCCACGGGTTCCCAACGACGAGAAACAGGTCGCGTACTTCCACGGCTGCTACTCGAACTACAACACCCCCGAGGTGGGCAAGGCGATGGTCAGGGTGTTCGAGCACTTCGGCTATCAGATCTTGGTACCGGAACAGGGCTGTTCGGGTACGCCGATGTTCGCGAACGGGATGCTGGCCGACGCCGAGCGCCACGCCGAGACGAACGTCGAGGGCCTGGTCGAGGCCATCGACGACGGCGCCGCGGTCATCGCCTCCTGTACCTCCTGTTCGATGGCGCTGCGCCAGGAGTACCCCGAACTGTTCGACCTGAAGGGAATCGACGACCTCGCGGCCAACACCTACGAGGCCCTCGAGTACCTCCGGATCAACGAGGACCTGGAGGCTGCGCTCTCCGAGAGCGAGGTCGACTCGCAGTCGTTCGCCTACCACGCGCCCTGTCACGCGCGGAATCAGGGTCTCGCCACGCAGGCCGTCGAACTGTTCGAGGGGGTCGAGGGCGTCACCGCGACCGACGTGGGGGACTCCTGTTCGGGGATCTCCGGAACGTACGGCTGGAAGGCCGAGAACTACGAGACCTCGATGGCGATCGGCGAGGAGATGTTCGAGCACATGGCCGCCGACGAGGCGGAGGTGGGGATGACCGAGTGTCCGACCTGCGCGATGCAGATGGAACACGGCACCGGCTACGAGATCCGTCACCCCCTCCAGGTGCTCGAAGCGGCGCTCTGTTAGTCGCCGCCGTCGGCGACGAGCCGTTCGAACGCCGGGATCGGGAACCGCGGTTCGACCCGGCTCGGGGTACGGCCGCTACCACCCGCTTCGACCGTCTGTACCCGGGTGAGCACCCCACACTCGGCGAGTTCGTAGAGGAACCGTTTGACCGTCCCGGGGGAGAGGTCGGTCCGCTCGCCGATCCGCTCGGCGGCAGGTTCGATCGTCAGTTCCGTCGTCTCCTCCGAGAGCAGCGTGCGGAGGACGCGTTTTCGGTTTCGCGGTAGCGAGAGCACCTCCCCCAGGGGGATGCAGTCGTCTGGAACCGCGCGGCGACCGGCGGTCATGTGGGCGTCGGTGAGCCGCTTCGCTCCCGTCTCGGTCGCTTCGATCGCCGCACAGTACAGCGCACAGAGGCCGTCGTGTGCGTTCCCATCGGCCCACGTCGCGAGCCGCTCCACCGCGTCCGAGTCGAGCCCGCGGGTGAACCCCCGCGTCGCCCGCACCCCGAGGACGTCCGAGAGCGCGTGGTCGGCGTAGCCGGGTATCGAGACGCGTCGTCGGTCGGTCTCCGGGACGCTCCGCCCGATCGAGAACCACGAGAGCCCGGGGAGGGGGTCGAGCGCCGTCTCGATCGTCCCCCACGACGGCGTCCGTGGCTCGCCGACGTGGTCGATCGCGAGCAGCACTCGCCTGTCCGGCGGAGCGAGCTCGCGCCCGAGGCGTTCGGAGAGCGCATCGGTGCCGATGCCCCGCTCCGGGACGTGCTCCTCGGTGAGTTCGGAGAGCAGCGATCGGTAGAGCTGAAACCGGCTCGGGGCGTAGCGAACGTCGATGTAGACGACCCGGAAACCCGCGCCGCTGGCGCCACGGGTCGACGTGTGGAACGCGCCGACCGGGGAGCCCAGTTGGGCGTCCAGTTCGGCCATCACCGCCGTCACCACAGCCGACTTCCCCGAACCCGGTGGGCCGTAGACCGCGAACGGCTCGGGAAGCCGTCCGTCGAAGACCGGCGAGAGCGCGTCCAGCAGTCGTTCGACGACCTCGCCCCGATCGACCGGCTCGTCGAGGTGTACGGTCGGGTCGAGCGCCCGCCAGGAGGCGACCGGGCCGCTCTCGTCGTCGGCGTTCCGGCGGCGTTCGACCCGTTCTGCGAGGTCCATCCGATCGTTCGTTCTCGGTGTGTAAGCAAAACCGTTGTGTCCTCTCACGCGTACTCCAGCGTGTCGGTCGTCGCGTCCAGACCGATCACGATGACCGCGCCGACGATGGCCGCGAGGACGCTCGCCGCGAGGAGTTCGGCGCTCCAGACGGCGACCTGGGCGTTCGCCTCGGCGATGGGGAGCCGGAGCGCCCCGACCATCAGCCCGACGAGGAAGCCGAGCGTCGCCATCCGGTAGGTCGCGAGCGCGCGTTTGACCACCCGCGCCATCGTGAGCAGGCCGATCGTCGCGCCCGTCAGGAAGACCGCGACGGGCAGGCCCGGTCCCACGAGCCCGTCGACCGTCCCTCCCCCTGTGAGCCCAGCGACGGCGTCCGTCAGGTCGCGCAGCTGGGCGAGCATGTACTGGTACTGGCCGAGGATGTAGAGCAGCGCCGCCCCGGAGATCCCCGGAAGCACCATCGCGGAGATGGCGATCCCGCCGGCCAGGAAGACCGCGAGCAGGCCGCCACCGTCGTCGCCGGTCGCGCTCGCGCTGACGAGGAAGGCGAG
>SKXI01000340.1 GCA_007128515.1 Halococcaceae archaeon
CCGACATCGAACGCGGCGGTCCCGAGAAGTACAGGGAACGGCTCTCGGAACAGGGGAAACTGTTCGTCCGCGACCGGCTGGAGCTCTGGTTCGGCGAGTTGCTCTTCGAGGACGGCAAGTTCGCCGAGCGCGACGCCGAGGACCGGCTTCCCGCCGACGGCCTCCTCACGGGTGCGGCCGAGTTCGAGGGCCGCGAGGTCCACTTCATGGCCAACGACTTCACCGTGAAGGCGGGGAGCATGGCCGCGAAGGGCGTCGAGAAGTTCCTCCGGATGCAAGAGCGGGCACTGAAGACGGGGAAACCGGTCGTCTACCTGATGGACTCCTCCGGTGGGCGGATCGACCAGCAAACGGGCTTTTTCGCCAACAGGGAGGGGATCGGGAAGTACTACTACAACCACTCGATGCTCTCGGGTGCGGTCCCACAGATCTGCGTGCTCTACGGGCCGTGTATCGCGGGAGCGGCTTACACCCCCGTCTTCGCCGATTTCACGGTGATGGTCGAGGGGATGAGCGCGATGGCGATAGCCAGTCCCAGAATGGTCGAGATGGTCACCGGCGAGGAGATCGACATGCAAGAGCTCGGTGGGGCGGCGATGCACGCGAGCGAGTCCGGCAGCGCGGATCTCGTCGCCAGGGACGAAGCGCACGCCCGGGAGCTCGTCGCGACGCTCATCTCGTACCTCCCGGACAGGGCCGGCGAGAAGCCGCCGAGGGGCGAGCCGCGCCCACCCGCGAACTCCCCGCGGGGGATCGACGCGGTCGTGCCGGCGGAGCCGAACCGGAGTTACGACGTGCGTGAGGTGTTAGAGCGCGTCGTCGACCAGGGGACGCTCTTCGAACTCAGACCGGAGTACGGCGCTGAGATCCTCACCGCGTACGCGCGGATCGACGGGCGAGTGGTCGGGATCGTCGCGAACCAGCCCGCGAAGCGAGCGGGGGCGATCTTCCCCGACTCCGCGGAGAAGGCCGCGGAGTTCATCTGGAAGTCCGACGCCTACGAGATCCCCCTCCTCTATCTCTGTGATACCCCCGGCTTCATGGCCGGCTCGGCGGTCGAACGCGACGCGATCCTGGAGAAGGGAAAGAAGATGATCTACGCCACCTCGGCGGCGACCGTGCCGAAGCAGTGCGTGATCGTTCGCAAGGCTTACGGCGCGGGGATCTACGCGATGAGCGGGCCGGCCTACGACCCCGAGAGCACGATCGCACTGCCCTCCGGCGAGATCGGTATCATGGGGCCGGAGGCGGCGATCAACGCGGTCTACGCGAACAGACTGGCGGCGATCGACGACGAGGACGAACGGGCGACACGGGAGGCGGAGCTCCGCGAGGAGTACAGGGAGGACATCGACGTCCGGCGGATGGCGAGCGAGGTGGTGATCGACGAGGTGATCCCGCCGAGCGACCTGCGCGAGGAGCTCGCGAACCGGTTTTCGTTCTACGAGACGGTCGAGAAGCGGCGGCCGGAGAAGAAACACGGCACGGTCATCTAATCTTTCCGATCAGTTAAGGGCCGGCCACAGGTCGCGTATGGACCCGTTAGCAATGGTCCCCGGGGTGGTAGCGAGCGCCGTCCCGGATCGGGACGTCCCATGGCGACCGAAGCCGCGACGGAGCGAGGGGGCCGGAGCAGGGTCGAGAGCTACTGCGACACACTCGCAAGCCGCGAGCGCGCGCTCTGGGCGGTCGTCGTCCTCGCTGCGCTCGCCGACGTCCTCCTCACGTACTACGGCCTGCAGATCGGCCTGACGGAGGCGAACCCGGTCGCACGGGGCGCGATCGAGGGCTACGGCTACTGGACGATGCTCGTGCTGAAGGGTGGGGCGCTCTCCGTCGGCGTCGCCTGCTGGGTAGCGCTTCCCGACCGGTTTTCGCCCGTGGTCCCGCTCGGACTCGCGATCCCGTGGGTCGTCGCGTCGGCGATCAACTTCACGCTGATCGTCTACGTGAGCTAGCGCCACGTTCTTTAGCCCGTCACACGGAGGTCGGATATGATCGCCGTCGGCCAGAAGGCACCTGACCTCTCGCTCCCCGGCGTCGAGGGACGCGAGGGCCACGTCTACGACCTCCACCGCGAGATCGACGCCGGCCGGGCCGTCCTGCTGTACTTCTTCCCGGCGGACTTCGCCCCCGTCGCGACCGAGGAGCTCCGCGCACTCGAGGCCGCCGGCTGGACCGGCCCCGACCTCACGGTCTGGGGGATCTCCGGCGACTCGATCTTCGCCCACGCCGCCTTCGCGGAGGAGTACGCCCTCTCGTTTCCCCTGCTTTCGGACTTCCACGCGGGCGGCGCCGACGCCTACGGGCTCGCCTACGACGACTGGGAGGTCCACGGACCGGCGCCGAAACGCGGGCTCGTGCTCGTGGACACGGACTGGGAGGTACGGTACGCGTGGTCCGCGGAGGACGCGTTCGCGCCGGACGGGACACCCTTCGCGGCGGTCGCGGGCGAACTGGAGGCGCTGCTCGGTCGCGGGTTCGAGCCTGCCAGGCCGAACTACGACGCCGAGAACCCACAGTGATCGTCGTAGCCACCTGGATCTTCCGGTCGTACCCTCACCGGCCTCGTTCGATTCGTGATCGAGGGACGACGAGACCGGAGGGATCATCCCCTGGTCGGACGACGATCCCTCCGATCACTCCGGCCGTTTCAGCGAGAGTACCGTCCGGTCGAACTCGCAGACGAGCGTCTCCTCCTGGTCGAACGCCTCGACGTGCATCGTGACGATACCGCGCTCGCCGTCGCTCGTCTCCCGTTTCTCCGTCACCGTCGACCGAGCACGGATCGTATCCCCGTGAAAGACGGGTGCGGGGTGTGAGACGTCGTCGTACGAGAGGTTCGCGACGATCGTCCCGTCGGTCGTCTCCGGGATCGAGACGCCGACGGCGAGGCTCATCGTGTAGAGCCCGTTCACCAGCCGTTCGCCGAAGTCGGTCTCCGAGGCGAACTCGCTGTCGAGGTGCAGCGGCTGCTGGTTCATCGTCATGTCGCAAAAGCGCTGGTTGTCCGCCTCGCTGATCGTCCGTCGCGTCTCGTGCTCGATCGTCTCGCCGACGGTGAACTCCTCGTAGTAGAGCCCGGGCATGGCGAGGGCTCGTTGGCCGGTCGAAAAGCCGTGTCGGTTCAGGGTCGGTCGGTGACGATCGCCTCGGCTTCGATCTCGACGAGCATCCCGGGGTCGATCAGTCGACTCACCTCGACCATGCTCGTCGCGGGGCGGATCTCGCCGAAGACCGCAGCGTGCGCCTCGCCGATCGGCCCCCAGTCCTCGATGTCGACCACGAACAGCCGGGTCCGGACGACGTCCGAGAGGCCCGCCCCCGCCTCGGAGAGCGCGCGTTCGACGTTCGCGAGCGCCCGTTCGGTCTGTACGTACGGGTCGCTGACTCCAACGACCTCGCCCTCGTCGTCCGTTGCGGTCGTCCCGGAGACCGCCACGTGCGGCCCGACGCGGACGGCCCGCGAGTAGCCGACTCTCGACTCCCACTCCGTCCCGCTCGACACCGATGTTCGTTCCATGGGTGTGGGACGTGACCCCACCAGGTGGTCGTTTCGCTGCCGATCGGTCCCGTCCGCGTGAGCGGGTTTCAAGCGGTGCGGTCGCCTTCTCCCCCCATGCTCAGACGAAGCGTCATGTTCACGCCGGGCGACCGCCCGGAGATGCTGCGGAAGGCACCCGGGGCGGGTGCGGACACGGTCGTCTTCGACCTCGAGGACGCGGTCGCTCCGGCCCGAAAGGGAGAGGCGAGGGAAGCCGTCGGGGAGGTGCTCTCCGATCCGGGGTTCGAGCCCGACTGCGAGGTCTGCGTGCGGGTCGGGGAGCCCGAGGACGACCTCGCCGTGGTGCTCGACGGGACGGCCCCGGACGGCCTGATGCTCCCGAAGGCGACGGGTGCGGGGGACGTCGAGGTGCTCGCGTCGCTGGCGAGCGACCTCGGCGAGTCGCTTCCCGTGATCGCGCTGATCGAGAGCGCCGCCGGCGTACTCGCCGCCCCGGAGGTGGCCGCGGCGGAGGCGACCGACGCGCTCTGTTTCGGCGCGGAGGACCTCGCGGCGGACATCGGGGCCACCCGAACGTCGGACGGGACGGAAGTGCTCTACGCGCGCGAGCGGGTCGTGATCGCCGCGAGCGCGGCGCGGATCGACGCGATCGACACGGTCTACACCGACATCGAGGACACGGACGGTCTCGCCACGGAGGCGCGGTTCGCCGCCGGCCTCGGCTACGACGGGAAGATGGCGATCCACCCGGCACAGGTCGGGCCGATCAACGCGGCGTTCGCGCCGACCGAGGAGGAGCTCGCGTGGGCCGAACGCGTGCTCGCAGCGCGTGAGGACGCCGACCGGGAGGGTCGGGGCGTCTTCCGGGTCGACGGCGAGATGATCGACGCGCCGCTGATCGCGCGCGCCGAACGGATCGTCGAGCGGGCGAGCCGAGAGCGGTAGTATAAGGACGTCTGTATCACCTAGAGAGGGTGGTATGGTACGTATTTCGACACGGTTAAACCGGTCTCGGCTGTCGTCGTAGGTAATGTCCGAGCAGGCCAACCCGTTCGAGAGTCTCCAGGAGCAGATCGACGACGCCCTCGGCTACCTCGACGTCCCGGACGACGTCGCGCAGCGGCTCAAGTACCCAGAACGGGTCCTCGAGACGAACCTCACGGTCCGGATGGACGACGGCTCGCTCGAACGGTTTCCGGCCTACCGCTCGCAGTTCAACGGCGACCGCGGGCCCTACAAGGGTGGGATCCGGTACCACCCGGGGGTCACCCGCGACGAGGTGAAGGCGCTGTCGGGGTGGATGGTCTACAAGTGCGCGGTCGTCGACATCCCCTACGGCGGCGGGAAGGGCGGCATCGAGATCGACCCGCGGGAGTACTCGGAGACCGAACTCGAACGGATCAGCCGGGCGTACGCGGTCGAACTCCGGCCGTTCATCGGCGAGGACGTCGACATCCCCGCGCCGGACGTCAACACCGGCCAGCGGGAGATGAACTGGATCAAGGACACCTACGAGACGCTCGAGAACACGACGGCGCCGGGGGTCATCACCGGCAAGGCGATCGAGAGCGGCGGCAGCGAGGGCCGCGTCGAGGCGACCGGACGGTCGACGATGCTCACCGCCCGCGAGGCGTTTTCCTACCTCGACCGCGAGATCGAGGACGCGAGCGTCGCGGTGCAGGGCTACGGCAACGCCGGTTGGATCGCCGCGAAGCTCCTCGAGGACCTCGGCGCGCGCGTCGTAGCCGTCAGCGACTCCTCCGGGGCGATCTACGACGAGGACGGACTGGACACCCGTGAGGTCCGCGAGTTCAAGGACGAGACCGGCTCGGTGAGCGGCTTCGACGGCGCGACCGACGAGTTCGACGGGAGGGAGCTGCTCACGCTCGACTGCGACCTGCTCGTCCCCGCCGCACTCGAGAACGCCATCGACGAGGAGCTCGCCGACGACGTGCAGGCGGACGTGATCGTCGAGGCGGCCAACGGCCCGCTCACCCCCGGCGCGGATCGCGTGCTCGAAGGGAGCGACGTCCACGTCTTCCCGGACATCCTCGCGAACGCCGGCGGCGTCACCGTGAGCTACTTCGAGTGGGTGCAGAACCGCCAGCGCTTCTACTGGACCGAAGAGCGCGTCAACGACGAACTCGAACGGGTGATCGTCGAGGCGTTCGACGGCCTCACCGACGCTTACGAGGAGAAGGAGCTCTCGAGCTTCCGGATGGCCGCCTACGTCGTCGCCATCGAGCGCGTGGTGCGGGCGTTCGACGAGGGCGGCGTCTTCCCCTGAAAGCCCTCACGCGCGCTCGCCAGCCCTGCCCACGGGTCTTTCCTCCCCGTTCGCTTATCGAGGGTGCGTTCGCACCCTCGCGCCGTTCGCCCGTTCACTGTCCACCGGAAGAGCGGGGCTCTTCCGAGCCCTCGTTCGCTTCGCTCACGAGGACACCAGGCACCGCCAGTACGCCCGCCACGCGGGTCCGCACGCCGCGCCGACCGAGCCAGCCCTCCCCCGTTCGGCTCGCGGGCGCAAAGCGCGCCACGCGAGCCGAGGCCACCCGGTCGAACGGTCGTAACGCCGGGTCTCGGCCGTCCGAACACGCTCGGATCCGGCCGGTTCCGTCAGCCGAACCGGCGGCACGTTCCACATCTGTAGCCTTCAAGAGCCCCCGACGACAGGGGGTGGTATGGAGTTCACGTACCCGTGGGGGTTCAACTCACGACGATCTGCGCCGATGGCCACGAACGGGATGGTCGCCACGAGCCACCCGCTGGCTGCGCGAACGGGTGTGAGCGTACTGGAAAACGGCGGGACGGCCGCCGACGCCGCGGTGGCGACCGCAGCGGTGTTGAACGTCGTCGAACCGCACATGACCGGTATCGGAGGTGATATGTTCGCGCTCACCCAGTTCGACGAGGAGTACCGAGCGCTCAACGGCAGCGGACGCGCCCCGGAAGCGGCGGAGATCGAGACCTACCGCGATCGAACGAACAGCGTCGGCGACGACGGCGAACCTGCGATGCCCCAGGACGGCGGGATGCCGGTCACCGTGCCCGGTGCGCTCGACGGCTGGCAGACGCTCGTCGACAGCTATGGAACCTTCGAGCTCGCGGAGCTGCTCGCCCCGGCGGCCGAGTACGCCCGCGAGGGATTTCCCGTCACCGAGTACATCTCCCGACAGTGGGCGCACAGCGCCCAGCGGGTCGAGCAGTTCGAGGCGAGTGCCGAGACCTTCCTCCCGAACGGTGAGGCGCCCGCACCCGGCCAGCGATTCTCCAACCCGGCGTTCGCCGAGAGCCTGGAGACGATCGCCGAGGAGGGGATCGACGCACTCTACGGCGGCGAGATCGGCGAGGCGATCGTCGAGACAGTGCAGGAACACGGCGGGAGCCTCGCCCTCTCTGACCTCGAGGCCCACGAGAGCGAGTGGACCGAGCCGATCGGCACCGAGTACAGGGGGATAGAGGTGCTCGAACACCCGCCGAACGGTCAGGGGATCGTCGCGCTCGAGGCGCTCAACATCGCCGAGGAGTTCGACCTCGCGGCCGACGTCGGCAACGAGGAGCGGCTTCACACGCTGATCGAGGCGATAAAGATCGCGTTCGCCGACGGCCACGCCCACGTCACCGACCCGGAGTTCGCAGACGTTCCTACGGAAACGATGCTCTCACAGTCCTACGCCGCCGAGCGGTCGGAGGAGATCGACTACGGCGCTGGCGAGTACGGTGCCCGTGCCGGAGAGCACGCGGACACGGTCTACCTCACGGCCGTCGACGGGGACGGAAACGCCGTCTCGTTCATCAACAGCGTCTACATGGGCTTCGGCAGCGCGCTCACCGCGGGCGGGTTCGCGCTCCAGAACCGCGGTCACTCGTTCAGCCTCGACCCCGGTCACGCGAACGCGCTCGAGGCCGGAAAGCGACCGTTCCACACGATCATCCCCGCGATGCTCAGGGAAGACGGCGAGTTCCGCGCCTCCTGGGGCGTGATGGGCGGGTCGATGCAGCCACCGGGCCACCTCCAGGTGGTCGCGAACCTCGTCGACTCGGGGCTCAACCCCCAGACCGCGCTCGACGCCCCCCGGTTCCGGTTCCTCGAGGGCAAGCGCGTCGCGCTGGAGACGAACAGGCTCTCGAAGGAGACCGTCTCCGGGCTGATGGAGCGCGGGCACGACCTCGTCGAGGAGGACACGTTCCTCGGCGAGGGCAGACACTTCGGTGGCGGCCAGTTCGTCTATCGCGACCCGGACGGGACGCTGATCGGCGGGTCGGACCCGCGGCGCGACGGCCAGGCGATCGGGTTCTAGGGGAACGGGACACCGTCACCGACCACCGCCCAGACGCCGACGAGCAGGAACAGCGCGCCGACGATCCGGAAGACGGTCGGCGAGACCCCCTCTACGTCCTCGGGGTCACCGAACAGCGACAGCCGGGCGTTCACATGGGCGACGCGCATCGGAACGAGGAGGTACGCCGCCCCGATGACGATCAACACGGCCCCGAGTATCGACCGGACGTCCATGCGTTTCCCTCTCGTCGCCCGGGACAAAAGTCCGTCCTCGCGCGAACGTACGACGCCTCGTTCCGTGGGCTCAAACCCGAACGTCGGCCAGCCCGGCCGAGAGCGCGTCGTCCCAGCCGGAGCAGTCCCTGACCTCGTCGACCGGACGCGGCGGGTCAGGCGCCGCCGGAGTGGCGCGGATCGGCCGCTGCCACCAACCGACGTCGTGCCACTCGCCGTCCTTGTAGCCGACGTCCCGGTACACCCCGATGGGTTCGAAGTTCATCGACTCGTGGAGGCCGACGCTCGCGGGGTTGGGGAGGGCGATCCCGGCGAATGCACCCACGTAGCCCTGGGATTCGAGGATCGAGAAGAGCGACCCGTAGAGCCCACGAGCGATCCCACGGCGGTGGTAGTCGCCGTCGACGTAGACCGAGGACTCGACCGACCACTGGTAGGCCTCGCGGCTCCGTAGCGGTTTGGCGTAGGCGTAGCCGACGACGTTCCCCTCGTGCTCACAGACGAGCCACGGGTCGCGGTCGAGAACGCTCTCGATCCGATCGCGCATCTCCGCCTCGCTCGGGACCTCGAGTTCGAACGAGATCGGCGTCTCTCGCACGTATTTCCCGTAAATACGTTTGATAGACGAAGTGTCGGCGGGCTCTGCCATCCGGATGTCCGCCATCAGCTCGTGTTCACCGACGGTCGTATAGTAGGTTCCGGAGCCCGGTCGCCGATCGGATTCGGCGATCCATACCCGGCAAAAGGAGGTTAGAGCCCGAGTTCCCGGCCGATCACGAGGTGCTGGATCTCGCTCGTCCCCTCGCCGATCTCCATCAGCTTCGCGTCACGGTAGAACCGTTGGGGCGCGAAGTCGGTCGTGTAGCCGTAGCCGCCGAGGACCTGGACGGCGTCCTCGGCCACCTCGCGTGCGGCCTCCGAGGCGTCGAGTTTCGCGAGCGAACTCGACTTCGTGACGTCCTCGCCGGCGTCGTACATCGTCGCGGACTTGTGGGTGAGCAGCCGGGCGCGCTCGGTCTTCCGGTACATCCCGACGATCATGTCGCGTACCGCGTCGAACTTCGAGATCGGTTTTCCGAACTGCTCTCGTTCCCGGGCGTACTCGTGTGCGGCCTCGTAGGCGCCCTGTGCGAGCCCCGTCGAGAGCGCCGCGATCGAGATCCGGCCCCCATCGAGGGTCTTCATCGTCTGTGGCCAGCCCTCGCCGACCTCGCCGAGCAAGCGATCTTCGGGAAGCCTGACGTCGTCGAGGGCGATCTCACAGGTCGGCGAGGCGTTCAGCCCCATCTTCTCCCAGATCGTCGTCACCTCGAAGCCGTCGTCCTCGCGCGGGTCGACGATGAACGTCGAGATGCCGTCGTAGCCCGCCTCGGGGTCGGTGACGGCCTTCACCAGTACCGAACCCGCCTCGCTCGCGTTCGTGATGAACTGCTTCGTACCGTTCAGCACCCACTCGTCGCCCTCTCTCACGGCATGGGTGTCCATCCCCGAGGCGTCGGATCCCGAGCCCGGTTCCGTAAGCGCCCACGCGCCGATCTCCTCGCCGGTCGCGAGCGGGCGGAGCCAGCGCTCTCTCTGTTCTTCGGTGCCGAACAGTTCGA
>SKXI01000073.1 GCA_007128515.1 Halococcaceae archaeon
GTTCTCCGGACTCGGTCCAACCGGTCGTGAAATCGCCGAAAGAACTCGTCCACGGTGCGCATCGTCTCGCCCTCGACGACTCGATTCGACGTGCGTACCGACTCGGTCGCGTCTCCGAGCGCGTCGACGTACAGCTCCGAGAGCGCATCGAAGGAGTCCGCACCTCGCTCGAGTGCGTCGAAGAGCTCCGACTGGACCTCTATGAGGTGAGAAAACGCCTCGTCGACGGTCCGACGCTGCGTTGGAGGCCGACTCCCACCAGACAACGCAGTGACGGTGCCGAGGTAGCCGTGGACTCCCGTCCTGGCGAGTCGGAAGCCCTGGCGCTGGAGCGATCCCTGTCTCTGCAGCGTCTTCTGGGTCAGTTCGGTGGCGCTTCGCTGGGCCGCCACCCCCTGTCTGAACACCATCTCACCGTACGTAACCGCCGTTCGCTGAGCAGCGAACATCGTCCTGATGGGTATATCAGTCCCCTTCGAATCGTGGCCCCTCTCGTCCGTCCGTCCGCCGCTCGTTTTCGGCTTCTGGCTCGCGTTCCATCGCCTCGGCTCGGTCGACCGTACGTTCACGATCTATCGCCGCAGCGTCCGCTTTTCCTATCCCGTTTTCCTCCGCTGTCCCGCCTGGCTCTCCGGATTCTCCACCTGCGTCGGCTGCTTCGGCTCGATCGACCGTGCTCTCTCGGCTCAGTTCGTCGACCGAATCCCTCTCCGTGGCGGTACCCGTCTCCTCTTCGGTGTCGGGCTCGCTGGCCTCGCCAGCTGCCGCAGCACGATCGACGACGCTCTCGAACCCTGGTTCGTCGATCGGATCTCGCTCTTCCGTTCCACTCGTCTCTCGCGTGTCGGTACGTTCGTTCCCTCGAGCCCCGTCCTCGGCTCGATCGAGTACGTTGCCGGGGATCACAGCTCTGGAGTCGATCCCTTCGACCTCGGGTCCCTCCGTCTCCTCCGTGTCGTCTTCTCCTCGCCCGTCGAGGTCGGTCGTACCCTCGCCTTCGGTCATCTCGCTGTCGTCGGTCGGACTCTCGTCCCTGTCCGTCCCCTCGACCTCGTCCCCGACATCCCCGTTCACTTCCACCTCCGCTCCGTGAGCTACGTCGGTCGGCCCGAGTCTCGGTCCCTCGTTCACCTCCTCGACGAACGCCCCGGTCGCGTTCGTATCCGGTGTGGCGTTCGTGCTCCCTTCCGCAGCTATCCCCGCACCTTCATCGACGTGATCTCCTCCGTCCCGTTTCTCCCCCTCTTCGTCTCCGATCCCCTCACTTCTTTCGTCGGATCCGTTTCCGGCGAGTCCGTCGTCAGCCCCGTTCCTCGCGGGGGCGTCGTCGGACTCGCCCTCCGTAGCGGGAGAGGACTCGTCCGGAGCCTTCGATACGGAGGTATCACGGGTCTCGCCGCCGACCGCTCCCGGTGACTCGGTTCGGCCGCGTGAGTCATCGGCGAGACGGATCACGTCGTTCGTGACCTCGTCGATGGCGTCCTCGTGAACCGTCACGGGGTTTTCGAGATCGCTCTTCCAGCCGAGTGCTGCCTTGATCGAATCCACCACGCCGGGTTTCGGCTCGACCTGTACGGCCTCTTCCTCGATCGCTGTGACGACACCGACCACCTCGCCGGTTGCGTTCTCGATCGGTTTCGAGATGTCCTCGCCAGTAAACGTGTGGGCCATTCCGTGCCTTACCCTCTTGCGGGACAAGCCCGTGGTGCCTGCACGAGCCAGCGGACCCGAAGCCTCGAAACCATCGACCGGACCGTTCGTGACGGATCGTGGCGTTCACGACGGATCTCTCCCGGTGGAGAGACGACGCACGAGCCGGGGTTCGAACCCCGATCGCCGCGCAGATCGCGTCGGCGCCGCTCGGAGGCTCGTTAGAAGCGGTCGAAGAAGCCGGATCGCTCGGCGAGCATCGACTCGTCGAGGTAGAGCCGCTCGAGGCCTACCCCGCGGGCGTTTTCGACCACCTCGCGGTACTCCTCGGCCGTGATCCGACGGTTGATGTCGTCGTAGAACTCCTCGCTCTCGGCCTTGTAGTACGGCTGGTACTGCGCCATGACGTCGACGAACGTGTCCTCGGAGAGCTCCTCCGCGACGAACTCCATCACGCCCTTCGCGCTCTCGACGTGGTTCGGCATCACGAGGTGACGGACGAGCAGGCCGCCGGTCGCGAGCCCGCGGTCGTCGATGCGGAGGTCGCCGACCTGCCGGTGCATCTCCCGCAACGACCCTTTCACGTTCTCCCAGTAGCCCGGCGCCTTCGAGTAGAGCGCGGCCGAGCGGTCGTCCGACCACTTCACGTCCGGCATGTAGATATCGACGATCCCCTCGAGGCGTTCGAGGATCTCCCGTCGCTCGTAGCCGCCGCAGTTCCAGACGACCGGCACGTCCAGCCCGCGCTCGCGGGCGATCCAGACCGCCTCGACCAGGTGTGGCGAGTGGTGCGTCGGCGAGACGAAGTTGACGTTGTGACACCCCCTCGACTGGAGCTCGAGTGCCATCTCCGCGATCTCACGGGCGGTCGCCGGCTCGCCGCGGGCCTCGTGGCTCGTCTCGAAGTTCTGGCAGAAGACGCACTTCATGTTGCAGTTCGCGAGGAAGATCGTCCCGCTGCCGTTCCACCCGCGCAGGCAGTCCTCCTCGCCGAAGTGTGGGAAGTACGTCGAGACGTAGACGGTGTCGTCGACCTGGCACGTCCCGATCTTCCCCGCGGTCCGGTCGACCCGGCAGTCGTACGCACAGAGGTCGCAGTCGGCGTACCGCGCCTTCAGGTGGGCGACCCGCTCGCCGAACTCCTCGTCCGAGAGCCCGTGGTACCGAGGGGTCGCCTCGCTCTCGGTGCTCATACGTGCTAGACTGTGACGCGGTATCGTATCTCTTACGCTCGCCAGCCGTGTGGTTTCGGGACCGATCCGGCGATCGGTCCGTATCGGCTCACATGAAGTCCGCGATACCGCTCTGCTTGTTCGTATCGTCCTCGAAGACACTCTCCAACGTCTTCTCGAGGATGTAGAGCCGTTGTTTCGTGTACTCCCGGCAGTCGTACTGTTCGGCGACCCTGATCGCGTGGTCCATGTACTTCGAGACCGATCCCTGGTGGACGGTGAGCGTGACGTCCCCACCACACTCGGGGCAGTCGCTCGACAGCGGCATCCGCCGGAACTTCTCGCCGCAGCCCAGACAGCGCGTCGTCTGGCTGGAAAAGGCCCGGAGGTTGCCGATCAGATCCGGTAAGAAGTGGTACTCGATGACGCGTTCGGCGACGTCGGTCTCGTCGACCGCCCGGAGCTTGCGCGCGAGTTCGAGCTGGGCGTCCATCTTCTCCATCATCGGCCCGAGCGTCTTGTACGCCGAGAGTGCCGGCCCCATGTGGATGTCCGTCGTCTCGTGGGTGTGTCGGAACCCGGTGTACTCGTCGTCCGTGCCGAGGCTCTCCTCCGCGATCTCGATCTCGACCTCGCCGGGATCGGCCATCCTCGTGGTGGCCTCGTAGAACTCGAGCGGGTAGCGGTCGACGACGTCCATGTTGTGCGCCTCGTCGTCGATCTCGGCGGGGTCGATCCGCGAGCTCATCACGAGCGGGGCGTCCATCCGCCCGCCGCGCTTGTCGGGTAAGTAGGACTTGCTGAAGTTGAGCAGGCCGTCCATGAGAAGCATGATGCAGTCCTCGTCGCCGTCGCACTGGCCGACGAAGAGGTCGTTCGCGACGAGTGCGTTGGTTTCGGCCACCGTGAGACAGTAGGTGTACTCCACGTCGGACTCGACGAGCGAGACGTCCACCACCTCGTCGAGCCACACCTCGCCGCCGTCGCCGAACAGCCACTGCGGTCGGCTCTCGACGGTCTCGACCGTCGACCGAAGTATCCGCTCCTTCCGGTCGAGGTCGAAACCGACGCGCTCTGCGAACCGAACGGCGTTTTCGGAGGTGATCTTGACGACGGTGGACTCGGAGAGTGGTGCCTCATCGCCGTAGAACTCCGATACGGAACCGGAGTGGATCCGTCTCCGTTCCTCGTAGCACTTCGCGGCGATCCCGAACCGTTTCAGTAACGCTATCAGTCCCGTCGCGAGATCCTCGCTCACCGTGTGCGCGCGGATATCGAGGCGATCCGAGGAGACGCTCCCGTCCCCGCTGAAGTACGCCGCGAGGAACGCCCGTGCGATCCGGTCGTCCCCGCTCACGACCGGGTCCGGGACCCGCTTTTCCTCCGCCCTCTCCCCGAGACGGAGAACGTCCACGAAGACCGCGGCGACGAGCCTGCTCGAGACGGTCACCTTCCACTCGTTCTCCTCGTACGCGTCGACTCCGAACGCGGTCGCGAACGTCTCGATGACCGTCGATCTGACCTCCTCGTCAGGCGTGCAGATCGTCGTCTGGTAGTACTCACCATCGGTCCGCCTGGCGAACCCTTCTGCCGCGTAGTATCCCAGCAGAGATGCGACCTCATCCTCTATCTCGATCGTTCGTTTCACCGTCGTCGAGTCGCGACGAACGCCGAGTTCGACGTCCTTCGGTACGATCTCTAGCAGTTCCGCCCGACCGAACAGCTCCACGAGCACCGAAACCGGGACGCTGTCCCTGCCGACCCAGTTGTAGACGGTCGAGGTTCCGACGCCGAGGCGTTCGGCGACCGGTTCGAGGTACTGTTCGGACGGCGTCGCCCGATCCAGAAGCTCCTTCAGGCGTTCGGAACCCAGCCCACGGACCACGAGGTCCTCGTCCGGAATCGACCCCGAGACGAGAAGCGATTCGAGTACGTCTACATGCTCGGGTGATCCGTCGACAGCTATGTGTTGCGGGGACGGGATCGCGTCCCCCGGCTCGATCCGGCTCGCTTCGATCCGTTCCGGACCGTCGTCCCAGCGTAGCATCTCGTGCTCGGCGGTGACCGTCAGCGTGCGGCCGCTTCGCGTCTCGACCTCGACGAGGTGGTCCGGCGCGGGGTGTTTCGAGACCCCCTCGACCGTCGCCCGGAGATCCCCCCCGTCGTCGTCGATCGAGGGGACGACGACCTCCCCGTCGAGCTCCTGGACGAGCGTTCCGACGTCGTCTCTCTCCGGATCCTCTAGTCGTTCCTCGACGAACCGCTCGATCGAGTCGTAGCGCCAGCCGCCCGATCCCTCGCGATACCAGAGTTTCGTCTCCGGGTGGAAGCAGTTGCGCCGCTTCGCCGCGTGAAAGTACGGGTGAGCGTATCCAACCGCCGCGCTCGTGAAGCCGATCACCCGGCCGACGACCGCCGCGGAGGTGTGCGGGGCCATCCCGAAGACGAGTTCTCCCACCAGGTCCTCGCGCTCGTCGACGTCGTAGAACGGCTCGAGGCCGTAGTACCGGGTGAGGAGGTCGTCGACGAAGTCCGCGGTCCTCATCATGTGCTCCGCGGCGCCGTCCGAGAGGACGACGTCCTGCACGCGGAGTTCGACCAGCTGGTCGTCGTGACGCAGCGTCTCTCCCTCCACGTCCTCGTGGTAGCCGAGTTCGCGGAACTCGTCGACCGTCACGTCGAGTTCCTCCGGCTTTACGGCGGTGACGGGCAGGTCGGTCATGTCGTATCTCACCGTCCCGTCCTTGAACGTCGAGACGCCGTGTTTCGCCCGGAGGACGCCCTTGGCCATCGGTTCGGGGGTCTTGAACTCCGAGGTGAGCCCCTTCACCCCCTTCAGGATCTCGAACGAGCCCTCGCGCTCGCCGATCGACGTGAGCGCCTCGTGGTAGACCGCGTCGAGGTCGATCGTCTCCCACCGGAGGGTCGTCCCCTCCCGCTCGCAGCGGGGACAGATCACGTGGCCCGCCTCGTCCGGGTCGAGGTCGATCTCGCAGTCCTCGCAGAAGTAGCTCGGTTCGGTCCGCCCGTCACACGACGGACAGCGGTTCCGGTAGGTGAACTCGCCACAGTCGGTACACTCCCGGCGGCCGACCAGCGCGGAGACGAGCCCCGGCGTCGAGTTCATCTCCGGGGCGTGGTGGGTCGCCTTCGTCACGTCGCGCTGGGTGCCGCCGGCCTCGCCGATCGGGAAGAGCGTGTGGACCGCCGGGCTGAGGTCCCTCGACTCCGACTTCTCCGGCCGACCCATCCGGTTGCCGATCCGCGTCGGTGCACGCTCGCGCACGGTGAAGGGCGCGACCTCGTTCACCGCCCGCATCGCGTTCGGCCACCCCTCCGCACGCTCGCTCAGCGTCTCCCACGTGCGCGAGAGCGTCTCGTCGAGGCCGAGCGAGCGAACCAGGGGTTTCCACTCCCCGACGCGGAGTTCGGATTCCTCCTGGACGTGGGGAACGAGTAACGTTTCGAGCGCCCGTCTCGTCTCCTCGGTGCGTTCGATCACGAGCGTCCCACCCCGGCCGACCGCAGGACTGGACCGACCCGGCTCGACGGCCCCGTCGGTCTGTGCGAGCTTCGCCCCCTCGACGGCGTCGGCGAGCGCGCGGAACTCCGGTACGGAGAGGTCGTGCCAGAGGCAGGTGTAACTCGGGTGTAGCGGCGCGTCGTGCTCGATCGCCCACTCGATCGCCTCCGCCGGCGAGGGGGCCTCCAGATCGATCCGCGGGTCGTCGGCCATCGCTTCGACGGGTGCATCGGTCGCCGAGAACTCCTGGATCCACCACTCGTAGGCGTACGACGCCGGCGCGAGCGCGTGGTTGTTCTCGACGAACTCGCCGTAGTTCACGAGGTACTCGCCGACGTCGAGGATCGCGTCCACGCCGTTCCTGAGCTCGAGCGCCTCCTCGGGATCGTCGATCCGCTTGACGACGCCGTTGGCCAGCCGGACGGTCGGCCCCTCGATCGAGTCGACCGGGATCACGCCCGCCGCCTTCCCCGGCCGCTCGGTCTTGATCTGGGTGCCGGTCGCGAGGAAGTCGTCCACGACGTGCATCGTCGCCGGGTGGACGCCCGCCGTCGCGAAGCCGTGGTTGCGTGCCCGGCCGTACCGGAGGCGAAATCCCCCCGCCCGCGAGGGGTGGCTGAACACCGGTCGGCCCGCGATCAGGTCCTGGAGGAACTTCTCCATGGGGTCGACCCGGACCGGTCCCTCGGGCTCCT
This sequence comes from Halococcaceae archaeon, assembly GCA_007128515.1. Lineage (GTDB taxonomy): Archaea > Halobacteriota > Halobacteria > Halobacteriales > Halalkalicoccaceae > Natronorarus. The sequence goes on from SKXI01000073.1 coordinate 7,041, forward strand.
CACCGTCGCCCTCCCCGACCTCGGGTTCCGTTTCGCTCCCGCCCTCCCCGTCGGAGTCGGCCTCGGAGGGGGCGGAGGTGTCCTCCGGCTCCCCGATCGTCCCCTCGATCAGGTCGTCGAGCCAGGGCCAGTCGACCTCCTCGAGCTGGGAGGTGTAGCGCTCGATCTTCGGGGCCTTCTGGGCGATCCCCTCCGCGAGCACGAGACACATCCCGCCGCGGGCGTTGTTCGTGTCCACCCGTTCGAGGTCCCGGAAGCCCGAGACCTCGTCGTCGCCGGTCGCCTCCCCGTCGAGCATCACCGGGAGGTTCCGCGCGATGAACTTCGTCTCTTCGTCCTTGGGGGTGTACTGCAGCCCCGTCTCGCCGTCGTAGAGCGCGATCTCCTCGGCGTAGCGCTCGACCTCGTCGTCTCGTGCGTCGTACTCGCCGATGCCGAGCAACGCACGCGTGTAGTCGGCGACCAGCACCGAGAGCGCCTGGGCGGTGCCGCCCGCCGAGCGGATCGGCCCGGCGTAGTAGACGTTGACGAACTCGGTGCCGTCGTCGTTCGTGAGGATCTCGACGCCGTCGATGCCCTCGATCGGTGCGGCGACGACCCCCTCGGTCAGCAACGCCACGGCGGTCCGCACCGCCCCCTCGATCCGCCCCTCGCGGGTCTCGAACTCGCCGACTCGTTCCTCGGCGAAGTCCGTCGCGAGCGAGAGCGCCGCCTCCTCGCGGCTCATCCGCCCCTCGAGCTCCCTGACTCGCTCGGCGACCCCCTCGATCCCGAGGATGTTCTCGACGCGGTCGGCCATGTCCTTCGCGATCGGGATCTCGACCTCGGGCGAGGGGTCCTCACCACGCCCCCTCGCCTCGCTCGCGACCTCCATCGCCTCCCCGAGCCGTGTTTCGAGCCGCTCGAAGTACCGTTCGTCGGCCGGCCGCATCAGAGATCGAGCGTGTCGATACCCGTCTCCCCGTCCGGAACCCGTTCGAACGAACCGTCGAACGCCCGGACGTAGCACTCGCCCGTGATCACGGTCGCGCCCCGGAGCCGACCCGCGAGCGCCTGTCCGCTCGGCCGGGCGAACGTCGCGTACGCCCGGATCTCGTGCTCGCGTCGTCCGGTTCTGGGCGCACCGCCCGGCCCCTCGTGTTCGTCCTCTTCCGTCCCGTCGCCCTCGTGCCGACCACCCGTCCGCGCGTCCTCGCGCTCGATCCAGGAGACGTTCCCGATACAGCTCGTGACGGTGAGCGGTTCGTCGAAGACCACCCGCTCGTGGCGCTCGCTCGCCTGGTCGTAGAAGAGGACCTCGGCGTCGGAGACGGTTCCGTGGGCCGAAAAGACCCCGGCGTCGATTCGCTCCGCGACGGCGAGCGTCTCGATCTCCGCCCGCCACTCGGCACCCCGCTCGAACCGAGCGACGAACTCCCGGGTCGCCTCCACCTCCCGATGGTTCATATCCCCCATCGAGGACGGGCGCTCACAAAAATACAGCGGGTCGCGGATCGGGCTCTGCGATCAGCCGTCGCCGGTGAGGTCGCCGAGCGCGGGCGCGACCGGCCGCTCGGCGTCGATGTCGACCGACCAGCGCGTCTCACCGTCCTCGGTATCGAAGACGCTCACGCCGCCCTCGTGGTCGACCGCGACGAACTCCTCGGCTCCATCGCCGGTGAGATCCGCGACGACGGGTGCGGGATACCCGACCGCCGCATGCTCCTCGGAAGCCCGCCGCGCCGTCGTCGGCGTCGAACGCCGCTACGCCGTGCTCTCCGGTGACGGCGAGGAAGGCGTCGTCGGTGGCACCGGTGTACACCGAGGAGGACGGAGAGCCCGATAGCGACGAGAGCGATGCGCCGTGGCTCCAAAGTGGGTGTGTCGGCACCGAAAAACCCCGAACCGTTCGGTTCGCCTACCGCCACTCGGGGAGCGACGCCGCCTCCCCCTCCGGCATCGCGAGCCACGCGTCGTCGGTCGACACGTCGGCGATGACGTAGCGGCTACACCGCTCTCCCTCGTCGACGGCCGCCATCACTTCCGCTTCCTCGGCCACGTCCGGCAGTCGCGTCGCCCTCGTGGACATACTTTGACAATGCGTACCACCCTTTATAAGCCCGTCGAAAGGACAACCGAACGATCATTCGGATCCGTTCCGTGTGGCGGGTTCACACTGGCCGTTCGTCCACACACCGTCGTCGGAGGGTACAAGAGCGCGGGGGGCGAACGCGCCGTGTATGAACGTCGCGGACGCGATGACGGCTCGCTCGGAGCTCGTCACGGTCGAACTCCCGGGCACGCGCGACGACGCGCTCGACTACCTCAAGGAACGCCGGTTCTCCTCCGTCCCGGTCGTGAAGAACGAAGGCGGAGGCGAGGTCTTCAGGGGGCTCGTCACGCGCGAGGGACTGATCGAGAACACCGACGAGAACCAGCTCGCGCTGTTGCTGGAGGAGGTGCCGACGATCGGGAA
>SKXI01000068.1 GCA_007128515.1 Halococcaceae archaeon
CGCTGGGCGATCTCTTCGGGCCACTCGAAGTCGCGCACCGCTTCGAGTTCGGGTTGGGGGTGGTACGCCATCGCGGCTGATCCCCAGTACATCCGGTCGAGAACGCCTTCGCCACCGATCGAGAGTATCTTCGCGAGGGTCTCAGCGAACGCGCGTTCGTTGGCCGTTAGCTGGATACCGAGCGTCTCCATGTTGATATGGAGGTTTGGGAATCGGGCCATCTGCCAGGCGGTCTCTTCGGTGAACGCCAAGCCGCCATGAACGAGTCCGAAATCGATTTCCGGAAAGTTCGCACAGGCGTCGTCCACGTCACCGGGATGGTACGGACTACGGGGTACCGGCCCGAACGGGATCGCCTTGTGCACCTCGATGAACTCGATACCCAACGATTTGGCCTTCTCGAAGACTGGATAAGCGACCGACTCGTCGTCCATGCGCCAGCCTTCGTGGAAGTCTTCACCCCAGTGAGAAGGATAGAGCTTCAATCCGACGGGATCGACGGCGTGGGCCTGTTCTTCGAGCTCCGCTTCCCAGCCCTCGCGTAGCGGGTCGATATTGGCGAACCCAAGGAACCGTTCCGGGTACTCCTCGACGGCTTCGACGCAGTTCTCGTTGGCAGTCAGTCCGTCGTGATACGCATACAGGGGAAGCGACTGGAACGTCGCCATGTCGGTGTCGCTCTCGAGAAAGAGCATGTTGGCCGTCTCCTCGACGCTCCAGTTGCGGATGTACCCCTCACGTGTGACCCGATAACCGGGCGGTGAGGCTTGCTCGACCGCGCCGTAGATCATCTCGGTGATTCCGCGGGCGTGCTGTTCGTTCCGGTAGTTCGACGGTGCGAGGTTGTACGCGTGCACCACGGCGTCGAAAATGAACGTCTCTTTGAGGTCGATCATGGGAGTTCGGTGTCTGGTTGATCGCCACGGATACTGTGTCGTGTCAACACGCAGCGTGGCAGACCACTGTTGTCAGCACTCGACAAAGGTGTTCCGGAGCCCGCTCTCGTTCGCGGTCAGCTGTTCAAACTGGTCGCGCCGCGTCGGCACCTCAATTATTGTCCATGTTGCTTTTTTCACCACGCAAGCCGCGACGTGGCACGGACAACGCGATATCAGAATCGAGGATCAAGATCCGACAACCGTCGGCCCGAACGACGTCCGCGTCGAGGTCGATACGTGTGGTATCTGTGGATCGGATCTCCACGAAATACACCCACCATCAATCTCGCGAACACCACCCGCAAAAGGACGACAAATTACGATGCTCACGCCCTCTCAACACAGTGACCGGGGGACCACACTACAGGTGCTTTATTTGGAATCTACTGGTTTGCAAAAATGCCCGGGGTGGGCTCCGAACCCACGATCTCCGCATGTCCCAGGTCCGACCCGGCAAGGTCGCGGGAGAGGGGAGGCTTCCAAGGCGTGCCACACCGAATCGTGAAACCCTATGAGTGCGGCGCTATGTCCAGCTAAGCCACCCGGGCTCGTCTGCGGGTTATCGGCTCTCGGTCTTTACCGTTCCGATTGGGCGGCGGATTTATATCGGATAAAAACAATAAGTTTCCCATGGATGTCCCAGTGCTCGTCGAGGACGCGATCGACCCGAACGGAGCGGTTACCCGAATCGACCTCGGTGGCGGCGACGAACTGTTCGTACAGGTCGAGAAGACGATCGTCCACAGGGCGGAGGGTCTGCTCAGCGACGAATCCGTCGAGGTGATCCCCCACGACGCCGAACGGGTGACCGTCGAGGAGGAACGCAAGAAGGCGACGATCACCGTCGACTGCGGGCTCGACGGCACCCACTCGCTGACGGTCCCCGCGGCGCGGCTCGACGACGCCCTCGAGGCGGTACTCGCGGGCGTGCTCGCGACGACCGGCGTGACCGATCCCGACGAGCGGACGGTCGAGGCGTTTCGCTTCAGCGAACTCACCGTGGTCGTCACGACCCACCGCCTGCTGACCCACGTCGGGGCCGCCACCTGGGACGGGGAGGCGGACGTGTTCGACTACGATCGGGTCACCGACCTGGCGTTCGAGGAGGGAAGCGTCGCGACGGAGGTCGTCCTCACACACGACGGTCGGAGGGAACGGTTCAAAGCGCCGAACGAGGCCGCCCGCGTCCTCAGGGAGCGACTGGTGGGCGCTCTCTGTACCTACCACGGCGTCGACTCGATTCCGGAGATCGACGGCGAGAGCGCCGAGGACGGCGGGACGACGAGGGCGGACCCGGCCGATCCGTTCGACTCCGCGATCGAGCCACTGACCGTCGACCCGCAACGCCTCGACGACGATCGGGGCACTTCCGGGGGGGAAAGGAAGGCGACGCGCGACGGTTCCGAGCATGAGCGGATCGAAGACGACAGCGAGCCAGGCCCGACCGCGGAACGGAACGATGACGGCGGCGACCGGAGTGCCGAGGGGGTCGAGCGTCCGAACTCCGAACGAACCGATCCGGGTGGAAGCGTCGAAGCGCTCACCGACGCGGGCTTCGAACCGGCGGGGGTGACAAACGAGGAGCTCGCGGAGCGACTCGAGGTACTGACGACGACGGTGGAGCGACAGGCCGCGGCGATCGAGCGCCAGGAGCGACTCCTCGAGCGACTGATCGACGAGCTCAGTCGCGAGCTCGCCCGGTGACGACGCGGATACAGGAGGAGCCGAACGGACCGATCTCCCCGGCCTCGAGCCTGATGAAGTGACCCGTCGAGAGCCCCGCACCACAGCGCCGGCAGGTGAACTCCCCTTCTTTCGCGACCACCTCGCTCTCGAAGCGGACGAAGGCGCCCCGGTCGGGTCTGACGATCCCTTCGTCCCTGTCGAGCAGGCCGGCCATCGCCGCCCGGTCGACGATCTCACGGGTCAGGTGCGGGTCGGTCGTGATCGTCTCGATACGATCGACCGCCTCGGCGAGCGTGAGCGACTCGGCCTCGATCCGCCGGAGGAGTTCGACCCCGAGTTCGACCCGATCGTCCATCGTCGGTACCGAGGACCGCGGGTGCCATGAATGGTCGTGTCCCGACGCTATATCCAGAAGGTGTCCCCACAGTCGTAGACCACGCCGTGGTTCGGGCAGACGTACTTGCAGTGACGGCGCTCCATCGACGCCTCGCAGAGCGGGCACGGCCGGCCCCTCGGCCCGTCGGGAGTTCCGGTCATCGGTAGATCGAGGCCGGCAGCGATCATGAACGTGCCGACGCCCGCCCCCGAACGGTCGGCGACGTGTTCGTCGGTGGAACGCTCCGACGGTGATCCCGGGAGGTGAGGTCGGTTCGACGGTTCAACGGATCGTTAACACCGGAACATATATGATCCCGATCCACATCTGTGCCGTGTGCCAACATGTCTTCGTACCACGGGGCCGGGGAAGTCACTGACGTTCGGAGTGAACGTTACTCACGAGAGAGGGTATCGGTGGCGGGGTGGGGTCGCGAGATGAACGCAATCGGGTGGTCGATCGAGCGGCGGCCGGAGGCAAACGATGGCTGACGCCGGCGGGTCGAGGTCGTCCGAGGGCTTCCTCGAGGAGCTCGACCCGGTCGTCTTCGTCTTCGGCGCGCTGTTGACCCTGGGGGTGATCGGGACGTTCTTCGCGAGCCCGGGGACCGTCGAGAGCGCCATCGGCGTGCTGAACACGGTCTTCCTCGAGTACCTGAACTGGGCGCTCCTGGTGATCGTCTTCCTGGTCGTCCTCTTCTTGCTCTTCCTGATCGTCGGGCCCTGGGGGAAGATCACCTTCGGCGACGACTCGCCGGAGTACAGCTTCCTCTCCTTTTTCGCCATGCTCTACTCCGCCGGCTTCGCCGCGGGGGTGGTGTTCTGGGGACCGACCGAGGCGCTGTTTTACTACGACACCCCCTCGCCGCTGTTCGACGTCTCCAGCCAGTCCGGCGAGGCGATGTCGATCGCGGTCCAGCAGACGCTCTTTCACTGGGCACTGCCCCAGCTCGCCGTGTTCACGCTCATGGGCATCGCGATCGGCTACTTCGCGTACAACTACGAGGACGTCCCACTGCGGGTCTCCTCGGCGCTCACGCCCATCCTCGGGAGGGACAACTTGGACGGGCCGGCCGCGAAGGCGATCGACATCCTCGCCGTCTTCGCGACGATCGGCGGCGTGGCGACCTCCCTCGGTTTCATCGGCAGCCAGTTCGTCGAGGGGCTGAGCTTCCAGTGGGGGGTCGATCTCGGTGATACGGGGATCATCCTCGTCGTGACGACGATGACGTTGTTGTTCACGATCTCGATGGTGCTCGGCGTCGACAAGGGGATCCGCCGGCTCTCGAACTTCAACATGATACTGTTCGGGGTCCTGCTCGTCGCCACGCTGCTCGTCGGGCCGACGATCTTCCTCGTCCTGCTCGGCACGCAGGCGATCGGCGGGATGATCTCGGACTTCGTCGCGATGAGCCTCTTCACCGGTGCGGGCGTCGAGGGCGGCACCGAGTGGGCGAACGCCTGGACGGTGTTCTACTGGGCGTGGGCGCTCTCGTGGTCGCCCTTTGCGGGCCTGTTCATCGCCCGGATCTCGCGCGGTCGGACGGTCCGCGAGGTCGCGTTCACCGGCATCGTCGCGACCTCCGCGGCGACGATCCCGTGGTTCGTCTCGCTCGGCGGCACCGCGATCTGGGCCCAGCACAACGACGTCGCCGACTTCGGCGCCGTGATGGCGGGCGAGGTCGGCGCGGAGGCGACCGGCTTCATCATGTTCGAGGCGTTCCCGCTCGGGACGGTCTTCATGGTCGCGTTCATGCTCCTCGTCACCACGTTCTTCATCACGTCGGCTGACTCCTCGACGCTCGCCGTCTCGATGATGACCACTGGCGGGAAGGCCAAACCCTCGAACCTGATCCGGATCTTCTGGGGGGTCGTCCTGGGGATGACCGCCGCGATCCTGATGATCCTCGGCGGGGTCGACGCGCTTCAGTCCGCGGCGATCATCACGGGCGGCCCGTTCGCGTTCGTCTGTTTCCTCGCGATGCTCGGGCTGATCAAGGAGTTCGGGTCGAGCTACGGACGGGTCCTCCTCCAGGACGAGACGGTGCTCATCGGGAAGAGCAGGGAACGCCCGCCGGCCGATACGCTCCCCGGCGACGACGACTAGCCGTCGGGAGTCGGCCGCGTCTCGGCCGTCCGTTCGATCGCCTCGCTCAGCACGTCCACACCGATCGGGATCGACCGTTCGTCCACGTCGAAGCCCGGCGAGTGGTGGCCCTCCGGATGGTCGGTGCCGACGATCGCGTAGGTCGCGAGGCCGCCCCGGTCCTGAACCTCGTCCATGAAGAACGTCGCGTCCTCGCTCGCGCCGAACGGCGCCGACCGGACCACGGAGTCGACCATCCCGTGCTCGCCGGCGACCCCCGCGACGACGTCCGCGAGTTCCGGGTCGCTGTCCGACCTCGGACACTCCCCCTCGATTGCCTGCGAGACCGAACAGCCGTGCATTTCGGCGGCAGCTGCGACGATCCGGTCGTACTCGCCTCGCATGTACTCCATCAGGTCGGTCGTCTCGCCGCGCACCTCCCCGATCATCTCCGCACGCTCCGCGACGACGTTGCTCGCGCTCCCGGCGTCGATCCGCCCGACGTTCAGTCGGGTCGCACCGTCCGAGTGCCGGGCGATGGCGTGGACGTTCGAGACCGCCGTCGCGGTCGCCGCGATGGCGTCTCTCCCTTCCTGTGGTGCCTGTCCCGCGTGGGCCGATCGCCCGCGGAACACGGTCCTGAGGTGGCACATCGCGAACGGTTCAACCATCCCTGCGACTACCTCGCCCGTCGGGTGGTCGAGCCCCACGTGGACGGCGAAGAAGTACTCCAGGTCGTCCGCGTACGGACCGAACGCCATCGGCTTCCCGCCGCCGGCGACCTCCTCCGCGGGCTGGAAGAAGACGACCAGCCGCCCCTCGAACCCGCTCTCAGCCACGCGTTCGAGCACCCCGAGCCCGATCGCCATGTGCGCGTCGTGCCCACAGGCGTGCATCACGCCCTCGTTCTCGGAACGGAACCCCTCGGACGCGGGACGGTGGCCCTCGTCCGTCGATTCGGCCACGTAGAGCCCATCGATGTCCACCCGGAGCCCGATCGTCGGGCCGGTCCCGCGGTCGAGCACCGCGACGACGCCCGTGTAGCCCCCCTCGGTCGCCTCCAGGACGTCCTCGCGGGTGCCGCGTTCGCGCGCCCGGTCGTGCCACTCTTCGAGAACCTCGTGCTCTGGAACCGCCATCCGGTGCTCGGCGTCCATCGTCTCCCGTCCGACCGCGACCTCCACCCCGTCGATCCGTTCGAGCTCCTCGACCAGGAGACCGGTCGTGTGGACCTCGCACCAGGCGGGCTCGGGATAGGTGTGGAGACGGCGTCTGAGCGCGAGCAGCGGGTCCGTGTCGGTCATCGATCGGGGTTTCGTACCAGGCCCCTATAACTCGTCGCGCGACCGGCCGGGAGGCGAACGTTTTGGTCGGATGGGCGTGAACCGGAAGCCGATGACCGCAGAAGGGAGAGAACCGGATATCGTCGTGCTGCGCGAGGGAACCGAAGGGCTCGCGATGGAGCCGTATGCCGAGGAGCTTCGCGAGCGACTGCCGGATCGCGAGGTCGCGCTGGCGCGAACGCCCCGGGAGGAGCGGGAACTGGTCGCCAGTGCGAGGATCGTCACCGGTGTCGGGATCGACGAGGCGCTGCTCGCACGGGCGGGGGAGCTCGAGCTGTTCGCGTGTGCGTTCGCCGGGACCGATCACCTCCCGATGGACGAGATCGAGCGGCGGGGTATCGCGGTGACGAACGCGGGCGGGATCCACGCGCCGGGGATCGCCGAGGCGACGGTCGGCAACATGCTCGTCTTCGCCCGCCGGCTCCACGAGGGATGGCGCAGGAAGCACAACCACGAGTGGCGACACTTCCGGTCGCACGAACTCTGCGGGTCGACCGTAACGATCGTCGGCCTCGGCTCGATCGGTCAGGCGGTCGCCGCTCGGCTGGAGGGCTTCGAGGTCGAGACCGTCGGGGTACGCTACACCCCCGAAAAGGGCGGGCCAACCGGCGAGGTGATCGGCTTCGACGAGGACGACCTGCACGAGGCGCTCGCGCGCAGCGGCTACCTCGTGATCGCCTGCCCGCTCACGGAGGAGACGAGGGGACTGATCGGCGAGGCGGAGTTCGCGACGCTTCCTCCGGACGCCGTGCTCATCAACACCGCGCGCGGACCGATCGTCGACACCGACGCGCTCGTGAGCGCGATCCAGGTGAACGCGATCCGCGGGGCGGCCCTCGACGTGACCGACCCCGAACCCCTCCCCCCGGAGCACCCGCTCTGGCGCTTCGAGAACGTGCTCATCACGCCGCACACGGGCGGCCACACGCCGAAACACTGGGAACGGCTGGCCGACATCGTCGCGGGGAACGTGACGCGACTGGAGGAGGAGAATTCGTTCGAGGGGCTGGAGAACGTCGTCTACGCGCCGTGAGGGAGGGCGATCAGACGGAAAAGAGCTTCCGGGGGAACGAGGCGAGCGCCTCCGCCCCGCTCTCGGTCACGCGGATCGTCTCGCTGATCTCGACGCCGAACTCGTCGAGCCAGATCCCGGGGATGACGTGGAACGTCATGTCCTCCTCCAACACCGTCTCGTCCTGCGGCCGCAGGCTCGCCGTGTGCTCGCCCCAGTCCGGCGGGTAGCCCAGCCCCATCGAGTAGCCGATCCGGGACTCCTTCTCGATGCCGTGTTCGGCGATCGTCTCGCGCCAGGCGCGTTCGACCGCCTCGCACGTTACGCCCGGCTCTGCAGTAGCGATCGCCGCCTCCAGTCCCTCGACGACGACGTCCGCGACCCGCTGCATCTCCGCTCCCGGCTCGCCGATCACGGCCGTCCGTGCGAGCGGCGAGTGGTACCGGTGACGACAGCCCGAGAGCTCGATGATGACCGGGTCGCCCTCGGAAAAGGGCTCGTCGGACCAGGTGAGGTGGGGCGTGCCGGTGTGCTCGCCGGAGGGCATGAGCGGGACGATCGAGGGGTAGTCGCCGCCGAACTCGTCGGTCCCGCTGATCAGCGCGTGGTAGATCTCCGCTGCGACCTCCGATTCCGGGACGCCCGCGCCGATCGCGTCGATTCCGGCGCGCATCGCCCGCTCGGAGAGTTCGGCCGCCTGCTCCATCAGCGCGAGTTCGGCCTCGGATTTCACGCTCCGGACCCAGCCGACGAGCAGCGTCGCGTCGACGAACGCCGCGTTCGGGAGGTGGTCCGTGAGCCGTTCGTGCGACCGAGCGGTGTAGTACGAGGCGTCCATCTCGACGCCGATCGTCGAGCCATCGAGACCGAGATCGGAGAGGAGCGCGGCGACGGCGTCCATCGGGTGTTTGCCGACCGGCGAGTGGACGTGGTCGTCGCTGTACGAATGGACGTTCTCCCCGTCGATCCAGACGGTCGCCCGCGCGCCGTTCGCGTCCATCTCGCGGCCGATCCAGACCGGCTGGTCGAGGTCGAGCGAGACGATCACGCCCTGGTGGACGTAGAACGACCAGCCGTCGTAGCCGGTGAGGTAGTTCATGTTCGCCGGATCGGCCAGGAAGAGCGTATCGACGCCCTTCTCGTACATCCGCTCTCTCGTCGCCTCGACGCGGCGCTCGTACTCCGCTCGCTCGAACGGTGGCATGCGAGAAGATCACGAGGAGACGGCTTATACCCCTCGCTCGGCCCGTCGGCGATCCGACCCCGGTTGGATCAGTGGGTAGGTTCGGGGAGGTCGAACGTGACGCCCGTCCGCTCGACCGAGAGCTTCCAGAGCCGTCTCGCGAGCTCCTCGTCCCGAGAGCGGGCACTCGGGTCCTGGACCTCCGGTGGTCCCCGCGCGTTCAGGAAGCCCCCCGGGCCGACGTACTCGCCGCCGTCGACCTCGGGTTCCGTCGCGGCGAAGAGCATCGGGAGCGCTCCCCGTTCGGCCGACTGCGCGAACAGGGCGTTCGCCAGTGACATCGCCCGGAGCCGGAGCCACGACCCCTCCATCTCCGGTCCTCGTCGCTGGAGATCGGTCGCGGCGTATCCCGGGTGACAGGCCACGCTCTCGACGCTCGCGTTCGCCGCACGCAGCCGGCGGTCGAACTCGGCCGCGAACAGCACGTTCGCGAGCTTCGACTGGGCGTAGGCCGCCCACTTGTCGTACGAGCGCTCGCCGTCGAGGTCGGGGAAGTCGATCCGACCGCGCCGGTGGTAGTAGCTGCTCTGGGTGACGACGCGTGTCTCGCCCGGCGTCTCCCGCAGTCGGTCGAGCAGTAACCCGGTGAGCCCGAAGTGCCCGAGGTGGTTGACGCCGAACTGGGTCTCGAAGCCGTCGGCCGTCTCGCGTCGGGGGATCGCCATGACCCCCGCGTTGTTGCAGAGGACGTGTAGCTCACGGTTGTCCCGGCGAAAGCGCCTCGCGAACGAGCGGACCGACGAGAGGTCCGCGAGGTCGAG
>SKXI01000441.1 GCA_007128515.1 Halococcaceae archaeon
CGGCACCCAGTTCGGGTTCGGGATCGTCGAGGTGAGCACGGCGGGCGGTGGGAGCGTCGAACTCCGGTTCGAAGACGTGAGCGAGCCCCAAGCCCTCCAGTCGCTGATCAACGCACAGCTGAGGCGACGGGAAGGCGACCATCAGGCCACCGACGAGAAAGCCGCCGTCCTCGACGAGATCCTCCACGAACTGCGTTCGCTTCGGAAAGCCATGGAGAACGCGAATCCGGAGTCGAAGGCGACCGAAGACGGCGACCAGCGGGGGCCCGACGAGACCCCTCCCGCGGCACCTGCCACACGTACACGGGAGGCCGAGACCGATGGTGACGGCGGACCACCCACGGGTGAAACGGACGGCCCCGAGGATACCGACGAGCCGGATCGGACGGAGGCCGATGGCTGAACCGGGGTGGCTCGTCCTGGCACCGGACGAAGAGGTCCTGTGGACCGACGGGCCACGGATCACGCCCACCATCTCGCTGGCTCTCTGTTCCACCCTCGTGCTGGCGCTGCTCGCCTGGGTCGGATCCGGGGGCGACGGACGGGTACTCGTGCTGGTCCTGTTGGTGAGCCTTCCGCTGTCGGCGTGGTCCGTACTGCGGGTCGTCCGTATCCGATGCGTCGTCCCGACCGTGCGTGCTACCGGAAGAGCGGGGTGCCCTCGCTGCGCGTACAGCGCGTCGCCCTCCGTCGGATACAGGACACCTCGCTCCGGCGAGGGGTGACCGGGTCGCTGTTCGGCTACGGGACGATCCGTATCAACGTCGCGGGGGGCTGGGGGATCGGGTTCACGTCCATCGACGCTCCCAAAGCGGTCCAGTCCCTTCTCCGTGCACGGCTGGACGACACCGCACCGCTCCCCGGAACCCTCGACCAGTGGGTAGCGATCCGGGACGAACTGCGGCGGCTCCGCACCGTCGTCGAACGGCACGAAGGAGGCGTTTTCGAGCGACAACGACCCGGAGACTGATCGATCGGGTCGTCCATCGACCATCGCCGACCGCCGGGACCACAACAGCCATTCCGGCTCCCCGTAAGCGAGGGTCATGAACGTCGACGAGGGGAGGCTCCGGGAGGACCTGCTCGCGAACGGAGCGTTCGGACGGGTCGAGACCGAGGCCGGCCACGGTCGGACGGTCCTGCTGGGGTCGGAGGCGGATCGGCGGGCGCGCGAGCGGTTCGTCTCGACGCTCCGATCGCTCGGTGCGACCGTCCGTGTCGATAGCGTCGGGAACGTCGCGGGTCGGTGGTCCCCCGAAGGGTGTGACGGCGAGCGCGCGGCGGTCGCCGCCGGCAGCCACCTCGACTCCGTACCGGAGGGCGGGATCTTCGACGGGCCGCTCGGCGTCTACGCGGCGGTCGAGTCCGTCAGGGCGATCGCCGAGGCGGGACTCGTCCCCGAGCGTCCGATCGAGGTCGTCGCCTTCACCGAGGAGGAGGGCCAGCGCTTCAACGTCGGGCTGCTCGGCTCGTCGGTCGCGGTCGGGGACCGCTCGGTATCTGAAGCGCTCGCGCTGACCGACGACGACGGGACGACCCTCGAGACGCACCTGGAGCGGATCGGGTTTCGAGGCGAGGGCCTCCTCGACGCGAGCGAGTGGGACTCGTGGCTCGAACTCCACATCGAGCAGGCGACCCAGCTGGAGCGGGCGGACGTGCCGGTCGGCGTGGTGAGTTCGATCACGGGGATCACGAACTGCGTCGTCGAGATCGACGGCGAGGCGAACCACGCGGGGGGGACGCGGATGAACGAGAGAACCGACGCGCTTGTCGCCGCAAGCGAGTTCGTCGAGAGCGTCGAGCGGATCGCCCGTGAGGTCTGTGCGACCGAGAGCGAGGCGGCGGTGGCGACGGTCGGCTCGCTCTCGGTCGAACCGAACGCGCGGAACGTCGTCCCCGGCTCCGTCCGACTCACGGTCGACGTTCGCGACGTCGAGCGGGAGGTGATGGACGAGATCGTCGGGCGCGCTCGGTCGGGGCTCGCGTCGATCGACCGGGCACGCGGCACCGAGTCGACGCTCACCCGGTACCGGACCGTCGAACCGACCCCGATGAGCGAGCGGTGTCGCGAGGCGTTCACCGCCGCGGCCGACCGGCGGGGGGTCGACCACCTCGTCCTCCCGTCGGGGGGCGGCCACGACACGATGGCCGTCGCCTCGGTGACGGACGCCGGGCTGCTTTTCGTCCCGTCGGAGGGAGGGATCTCTCACTCACCCGCGGAGTGGACCGACTGGGCCGACTGCGCGAGAGCGACGCAGGTGCTCGCCGATACGATCGCGTCGCTGGCGGGCGCTGTTCCGGGCGAATCCGACTAAGCGTCCCCTTCGCGTTCCCGGGCTCGGATCCGGTCCTAGAGGCCAGTTCCTCTCACCGAACGTGAGAAACGCCACCCATCGGCGGTCTCGAGTAGTCCTCGGGGTCCTGAGCCGTCATCGGGTCCGGCGAGCGGTCATCTGAAGCCCGTTCGAACGGCCCCTCCGCCCGTCGCTCGGGCGTCCGTTCGGCGCCGGATTCACCTGTTGTGTCTCTGTTCGACCTTGTTCAGGTCCTCGACTGGTGTAACAGATTTCGTCTACTTCGCCGCTTTCTCTTTGAACCGTGGTGATTGACCTCAACGCGGCTCGCCAACGGATTCGATCGACTACTCGGAAGTTCTTGGTGTAGTACGCTCGTACTACAAGGTATGGCTCAGTCCGACACCGCCGCCGATGGGAATGATAAAAAGGTGAACCTCCGGCTTCCGAAGAATTTTCTCGCCGACTTGGACGAGCGGTGGCAGGGACAGGGATACAACTCGCGCTCGGAGTTCATGCGCGAAGCTCTGCGAGACGCAGTGTACGGAACGCGACTCTCGAAGCGGGCGCTCGAAGACCTGCTGGAGAGCGAACGGCAGTTCGACGAAGGTGAGACGGTGAGCGCAGAGGAGGCCCGCGAGCGGTTCGGTACGGATGAGTGACGACGAGTGGACGTGAGAACTCTCCGAGCGAGCGGCAGACGCCATCGGAGCACTCGACGCCGAGACGCAACAGCGAATCCTCGACAAGCTCGACGACGTGGTGTCAGACGAGTTCCGCGAGCCGCCGGACTTCGTCAAGCCGTTGACCGGCATAAAGCCGTGGCAGTCGTTGCGGCTCGGTGACTATCGGGCTATCGTGCGGTTCAAGCGCGAGAACAGAGTACTGCAGGTCGGTGCTGTTGGGCATCGGTCGTCCATCTACGACGAGTTTCCGAGGCAGTGCGGTGGGTTTCCGCTTGGTGGCGTACCAATCGTAAAAACGTTGGTCGAACAATGTGAAGGACTGGGAGAGACGATGCCATCTTCCGTACCGATCGACGAACCCTCTCCCAGCCAACTGTATATCGACGCCAGTCGGCTACGAAATGCGCTGGAGTGGTTCGATTTTGACGACCCGACGTACGATCCAATTCCAGTTCTCCACATCGAGGATGAGTTCGTTCTGTCCGATGGTCACACACGGGCGTTCCTCGCTCACTTAGCGGGTGCCACTACGATTGAGATAGTTCCTGACCCTGGCCAACAGGAGTTGAATATTCCGCTATACCGAGAATGTGTGGATTGGTGCCGTAACGAGTCCGTCACGCAGGTCGCCGACCTCGCCGGGCGCGTCGTAAGTCGGGACACGTTTCTTGAACAGTGGGTTGCTCGCTGTCAGGTTTCTCCACTCTACGACGAAGGGTAATCTGTATTCCCGGCTTCTCTCGGACGTGTCTTGACTACGATCGCCACATACTACCAGACAGGGTTCAGAAATCCAGCCGTAGATGTGTTATATGTTACCGACTCTCGCGCTGTTCGACCTTGTTCAGGTA
Organism: Halococcaceae archaeon; assembly: GCA_007128515.1. Taxonomy (GTDB): domain Archaea; phylum Halobacteriota; class Halobacteria; order Halobacteriales; family Halalkalicoccaceae; genus Natronorarus. Next base: position 3,832 of record SKXI01000441.1, read on the forward strand.
GCTGAAATCCATAATGGATTCTCGTGAAAATAGGGGGTATTTTATCTTCAAAGGTGAGGATATCTGCCGTCAGAGCCCTCAAAACGCAACCATATATAAAGAAGCGACAATCTCCAATATGAGGTCTTGTTGAAATACTTAATCGGTGATGGGTTTCAGGGGCCTTGCTACATACACACCGCAGATTTAGCAGCCTGTTGCTCACGACCACCAGACCGGCGAACAAACAAAATGCCGCGCGCTCTTTGTGATTGTATGAAAACTGACGAGGTATCCGCCGACCCCGAGCGGGCTTTCTGGCTCCTTAGCGATGAGACCCGCATAGCCATCCTCAGAGCGCTGTGGGAAGTCTCGAACGACCCCCTCTCCTTTACCGAACTTCGAGAACGCGTGGGCAATCCCAATAGTGGGCAGTTCAACTATCACCTCGGCAAACTCAGGGAACACTTCGTCTCGAAGGGTGAGGCCGGATACACACTCACTCAGGCGGGTCGTGAAGTCGTCAGAGCGGTTCTCGCTGGCTCACTCACCGACCAACCATATATGGACGCAGAGCCCATCGACAGTCACTGCCCAGACTGTGGGGCCCCACTCATCGTCAGGTACGACGAGTATGGTATCGTCGAATGTTCAGAGTGTGAAAATACGGTGATGTGGAACGAGTTCCCACCAGCCGCGCTCGCTGGGCGCCGACCGGAGGAGGTGGCGGAGGCCTTCGATAAGTGGACTCGCAACCGGTTTCACCTCGCTATGGATGGCATCTGTCCGAACTGTGCCTGTGAGATGGCGGTCGAAAGTTTTGACCATCCGGAAGAGGGAGGCCCCGCAACCAATCACCGCTGTCGGAACTGCAAATACGAGGCACGAGTGCCCTTGTTCGGCCACGTGATTCGCCATCCGGCAGTCGTCTCGTTCTTTTATCAATACGGTATCGACATCGTCAACCTGCCCTACTGGGAACTCCGGACGCTCGCACGTGACTTCGACGAGATCGTGCTCACCGACGCCCCATGGGCTGCCAGCGTCACAGTTACTGCCGACGATGCGTGTCTCCGGCTTACCCTCAACGAGCGACTGGAGATTACGAATGTGGAAACATCAGTAGACTAACCAAACGGGCATTCGGCAAGGCCGCTTACAAAAATTTCATTCTGCAATCACTTATCCTCTCATGCGGCCCTTATAACAGTGAGGAAACTCAAATGACATCAATAACGTCACAGCGCTTGTTCGACGCGCCAGCTGACATCGTCTGGGCAGTCATGACGGACTTGGGCGTGTACGCGGCGGTCGCACCGAACCTATCGTCGGCAGTAGTACTGCACGGCGAAGGCGAGGGTATGATCCGGAAATGTGTAGACACCAAGGGTAACGCGTGGACGGAGCTGTGCCACTACTGGGAAGCGGGTCAGGGGTCGGCAGTTGCCGTAGACGTCGAAACCAGCGAATTTCACCGGTCGTTCTTCACCCGATTCGAGGGGCGGTGGGAACTTACAGAACGCGATGATGGCGTGCTGGTCACGATGGCATTCGATTTCGATACGAAGTACGGCCCGTTCGGGGCATTGCTGGAGCGATATTTCCAGTACAAGGCGATCCCCCTGATCGAGGACATCTTCGACGGGTGGAGCGCGGAAATCGAAACGCGACTGGCCAAGAGTGAACGCCCAGACGAGTCGATGGCGTTATCGGAGCCCGAGACGCGCGCGAATCAGATCTATCGCTGAGCAGTGGCCTCTGGCCTCAAACGAACACAACACAACGTTACACACTATGCACGAACAATCTACAACGCAGCGGATGCTCGAACCGAAAACTGCTGGCTCCCTAGCACTCTGGGGGCTCTGTGTCTTGCTCGTGGTTGCCATCTCAGCGCGGTTGGTCGGTCACATTCTGCTATCGCCGACGAACCCATTGTTAGTCACCGGCGCATTCGTTTCAGCGATTCCACTAATGGTAATTGTCACCTATCCCGTGTACCACTGGTTCGGGATTCCTCACGCCCTGCGTGGGTCGGCTGCCGCACTGATGTCGGTGCCGGGGCTATTTCTCGACGTACTTTTGATCCTCTTCGCTGAGAGTATCTTCCCGGCGATGGGACAAGGCGTAGTTATCAATTTCGCAGCGCTGCTACTATTCGGATACGCCATTGTCCTCCTGACGGGTTTCATCCCAAGTGGTCGGGCTTCAGCGTGAGGTGATCTTTCGGACGGTTTCAATCGAGCATCGCATTAAACGCGATATTGGTTCCGTCTCGGATGCTCGTATGGAGGAGGTTGACGCCGCGCTGAAATACAGCCTCGGTCTATCGGAACTCTACCGAGACTCACGCTGCTCAACTTTGTTCAGGTCACTGAAATCCACCATATAGAGTAGTGAACCAGGCCACAGACCAGTCGCGTCGTACATGCAGGCTAATCTTCGAGGGCGGCGTTGAACAACGCGGTGTCAGCGTATGATCTCCACTGAGCGATCTTCATGTCCTCGAAATCGAAGACGTGTGCGTTCGGGAACTCCACTGACTTCCCCGTCTTGCTAGACGTACCACTCCACGTAAGAAGTACGACGACGGTCTCACCGTCTGCAAGGTATTGCTCTGGGACGACCGAAACATCCTCCCACTCCGTTCCTAGCCGGGAAAAGACGTTCTCGACGATCTCATCGAATCCGTGGTGTGTCTCGCCGCCGACGAGCCCCCTAGGTTCGTGTAACTCCACATCGGGCCTCATGATGTCTCGTATAGCCTCAAAATCACCTTCGGCGAACGAATCGTATAGTTCCTGTACTCTCTCGGTGTTGGTCTTCTCTGTCTCTTCCGACATGTAGATTCTCAATGTACGATAGCCGCGAATATCGCCATTTCGATAATTCAGTGATCCCGGACGGCCATGCAACCGTGTCCGCTGTCACCGACCGGAGAACGAAAGAGCAACTGCCGGAAGACGAATTAGCTCCCTAACCAGTAATAGATGTCCTAAAACAGCCGAATTCGGCTACCTGCTCTCCCGCTGCTCCACTTTGTTCAGCTCGATCAGCAGCCGGAAGATCGCCTTCACCAGGTTCGACTCGACGTCGAAGCGCTCGGCGTTCTCCCCGGCCCGATCCATCACGCGCTGTTCCTGGCCCTCGTCGGTCGTCGGCAGGCCCTCGCGCTCTTTGACCTCCGCGATCGTGGAGGCGACGTAGGTGCGGCGGGCGATCAGCTCGACCAGGTCGTGATCGATCTCCTGGATCTCCTCGCGGAGTTCGTCCAAGTTCATCCCCGCCTCGCGCCCGTCGTCCGTGTGGTCGTCAGCCATGTGGTTCCGGTCCTCGCTTCCCACTGCGCTCTCACTCCCTCTAACGCCTTCCGGTCGCCGACCGCCACGACGCTCGGGCCGGTCCCCGACAGCGAGACCCCCTCCGCCTCGGGCAGTGCCTCGATCGCCGGTTCGGTGGGAAAGCCGAGCGCGGCCGAGAACGCGAGGCCGTTGACCGTCATCGCCACCCCGTACCTGCCGTCGAGGGCGAGCTCTTCGACCAGCTTCGCCATCGGGGCGATCCGTTCGCAGGCCGAGACGTCCGCCTCGGCGGTGAACGCCCGCTCCTCGGGCGTCCAGACCAGAACGTCCCAGTCGACGGTCCCGTGTGCGAGCAGTTCGTCCCGTCCGTTGTCGGTGACGGTCACCCCACCGAGCATGCTCGCCGAGGCGTCGTCGAACGCACCCGTGACCGTCACGCCGGCCTCGCGGGCGGCCTGCACGCCGAGCAGACACGCTTCCGTCCGGTCGACCTCGACCCCGAGCGCGTCACACGTCGCGAGCACGCTCGCGTTGGCCGCGGCGCTCGAACTCTTCAACCCCGCTGCCATCGGGATCGAACTCTCGGTCCGCACGAGACCTCCGAGCGCCTCGTCGGCGTACCGGTCGACCGCGAGCGAGACACACCGTTCGATCAGCGCCGTGTCAGCCTCCGGCTCCTCCGTTATTTCCCCTTCGATTTCGGTACCGGGTTCGAGGCGGACGGTCGCGGTCGTCTCCGCGCCGTCGATGGCGAACGCAGAGCCGCGTCCGGTGGCGAGCGCGTTGAGTATCGTTCCGGCTGCCGGTGCCCGTGCGCGACCGTCCATGTGAGGTGCAGAGAGAGTGGTGACTTACCCGTGGCGGTTTCGGGGTGATCCCGGTCGCTTTTGCTGCGGGGCGCGTAGTCCCGGTATGGAGTTCAGAAGCGACATCTCGCCCTCGACGCTCGGGGTCGAGTTCCGCGAGGAGGGGATCGCCGTCACCTATCTCGACGGACGGACCGTCGTCTACCGTCGCGGGCCCGAGGAGGTCGAAGAACGCGTCGAGACCCCGCCCGGAAAGGAGGTCCACGTCCTCGTCACCGACCCGACCGAGACCGAGGGCGTGATGATGTACGTCAACGACCACGACACCCACGACGAGATCATCGAGGCGACGGGCGTGGGCCGGGTACTCGTCGACCCGGGCGAGACGGAGGAGCTCTTTCCAGGGGTAGCGGTGACCGCCCGGGACGTCTCGGCGGTCGTCGAGGCCGACCCCGAGGTCGCCCGCGGTCGGGTCTTCGTCTTCGCCGAGGACGCGACCGGCGAGTTCGCTTACGAGATCACCGGAGACGAGTAGTCCCTCGAGGGAGTGACACGGTCTGCTGTAACGATTTACCGGCCCAAGGGCGACCGTCCTCCGGTCGCGCCTGTACTGACGTACAGCAGTCCGTACGAGGCCGCCTCGCATTCGGTATCGAAGTGGCCGGGACGGGGTGCTGAAAGGCCGTATCCGGAACGAGATACCCCGCAACGCCGAGTTAGTGCAATCACACACTAAGAGTTTAGTCCGTTGCGCTTGAAACACGGATATGAGTGGGACCGAAGCTGTTGGCGAGGGGAAGGTCTCGGGTAACCAAGCGTCGATACCGGCACATATCCGCCGTCGGCTAGAGATCGAAGACGGGGATCTACTCCGGTGGAAGGTCATCGACGGCGAACTCCGGGTCGAGATCGTCCGCCAACGGCTCGGTGTGTTCGACGATTTCGAGCCAGGAGAATCCGACGAACCGGTCGATGGCGTCGCTGAACACGACAGGTTCGGGATCGGGCAGGACGACGTCCGAGAGGACGACTGAATGGCTCCGCTCGCGATGTGCGATACTACTGTCCTCTACGCGGCTGGGAACCGGAACGCTCACCGCCACACGAAGGCGTTCGAGATCGTCAGTGCTGTCGATCGTGGTGAGCTTCCACTCCTCCGAATTCCCGACGCTGTCCTCGTCGAAACGATAAACGGTCTCACACGCGATGTCGGTCACGAGATAGCGGTCGCTCTGCTCGAGCGACTTCAGACCGGCAGCCAGTTCGAGCTCGTGCGCGAACCTCGGTCCGTTTGGGAAACCGGGATCGACCTGTTCACCCGGATCGAGCGGTTCTCGCTCGCGGATGCACTCATCGTCGCTGGAGCGCGCCACAGCGGGATCGAGTATCTCTACAGTTTCGACGACGATTTCGACGGGTTCGACGGCCTCACACGGCTCAACGCGGCCACGAACCCGTTCGATTGAGGAGCATCCGTCGGGCCCTTTCGAAGCCAGTCGGGTCCGCGAGAG
>SKXI01000036.1 GCA_007128515.1 Halococcaceae archaeon
CTCGGTACCGGCGTCCTCGGCGATGTCGAGCAGGAGCTCCTGGGTCTCGCCCGAGCGGATCAGGTCGTCCACGACGAGGACCGTCTCCCCGGCCGAGAGCGCCGACTCGGGGAGGTAGTAGGTGAGTTCGATCCCGGAGTCGAGACGCGCTCGCGCCTCGATGAACCGCTCGACGGCGGTCTCTTTCGACTTCTTCGCGTAGACACACCGGGCGTCGAACGCGCTGGCTATCGCCGCGGCGAGCGTGATGCCGTCGGTCGCCGCGGTGAGGACGGCGTCCGGCCGGTCGAAGCCGAACGCGGTCGCGACGACCGGGGCGGCGAGCGAGAGGAAGGGCTGGTCGAACACCACGCCGGAGTTGTCGACGTAGCCCTCCTCGTCGCGTTCGATCCGTGCGTCGAGTTCGCGTTCGACCACCTCCTTCCCGACGCCCTCGACCACCGAGCGGGCGCGGTCGGTCCCGGGGAGGACGTGGCCGTTGACGTACCGGTTCAGGTCGCCGGCGGGCAGCCCGGTCAGCGCCGCGAGTTCGTCGTACGTTCGGGTGCGCTTCAGCACCCCGAGCACCGAGACGGCCTGCAACTGCACCCTCGCCTTCTCTGCCCTGTTCATGTCCCCCACCGCTAACTACACGACTATGGATGTGTCGATCGAAAACCGGCTCCGAGTATCCACGACGGTGGATGATCAGAGGGATCGTCGTAGAGGGTCGTCGTTTCTCGATCGCGAACCGAGCGATGTCGGTGCCGTGTACGCCCGGGAGATCCGGATGGCTACGACGATCCCTATCGGTCGGTCCGCGAGCCGCGGCGGTCCGCGTCGGCGAGGAGCTCCGAGGCGGAGACGAGCGACTCCAGTTCGACGTCGTAGCCCGCGAGCGTCGACCGCGCGCCCTCCTCGCGATCGACGACGACGAGCACGCGTTTCACGATCGCGCCGGCCTCCCGGAGTGCGCTCACGGCGTCGGCGGCGCTCTGGCCGGTCGTCGCGATGTCCTCCAGGACGACGACCTCCTCGCCCTTCTCCAGTCGGCCCTCGATCAGGTTCCCGGTCCCGTACTCCTTCTTCCGTTTCCGCGCGATGACGTACGGCAGGCCGGTCTCGACGCTCGTCACCGCGACGAGCGGGACCGCCCCGAGCGCGACGCCCGCGAGCTTCGGTTCGTCGATCCGATCGGCGAAGGCGCCTGCGATCAGCTCCAGGCACCGGGGATCGGTCTCGAAGAGGTACTTGTCGACGTAGTACTCGCTGGTGCCACCGTGTGAGAGCTCGAACTCCCCGAAGCGGATCGAGTCGGCGTCGCGCAACGCCGCGATGAGGTCTCCCGTCTCGCCTGCCATGTTCGACGGTGGCGGGTACGTGACCTAAACCTCCCGTTCGCGTTCGGGAGCTACTCTCCCTCTTCGTGGTCGATCTCCACGGACTTCGCCTCGAGCATCTGGGTGACGATCCGTCCGTGTGCCCGCCGGAGTCGCTCGGAGAGCGACTGGTGCGAGACGTCCATCTCCTCCGCGATCTCGACGAGCGTGACACCCCGCGGGATCTCGTAGTAGCCGAGTTCGAGCGCCCGTTCGACCGTCTCGGTCTGGACGTCGGTCATGCGACAGGGGTTCTCCGCGGAGATCTCCGCCGGGGTGAGCTTGTCCAGCAGGAGCCGGACGTCGATCCGGTCACAGGAGTCGGCCGTCCGCGAGAGCCCCTCCCGATCGGGGAACATCACCGTGACGTGCCACGACCCCTGCGAGGTCGACGCCTGGAGCGGGGTTCCGCCGTGTTCGAGCAGGAGATCGATCGCCGGCGGTCGCTCCGCCCACCGAACGACGTAGAGGTGTGAGTCGCCCGAACTGAGCTGTCGATCGTACCCCTCTACCGACGGATCCGCGTCGAACGCCGTCTCGAGGGCCCGGACGTCGTCGGTGAGGACGTGGAGCTGCGACGTGAGGCCGGCCCCCTCGACGGCGAGCGACGGCTTCAGGTCGAACTCCACACCGTCGAGCCGGTCGAGCGTTGCCTCTAGCACGACGACGTCCGGCGGGAAGATCACCGTCGCGAGCACGGCGTCCGTCGGTGCACCTTCACCCTCTCCCGTCTCGGTTACTGCCATAGTCCATCCACCGTCCGCCAACGAGGGTTCGGAGGGGCTTACTTAATCGCTACGAAATATTATTATAAAGTCTGAGATATCCCTCAGTAATAAAATTTCCGGGGAGTATCCAGATAGGTGTCACGATCCGGGTGACGCCGCTCGGCCTCCGGGTGGGGGGTATGACGTGACGGCCGTCGTTCGCCGATCGTTTATGCTGAACGTGGGTGTCGACGCCGGTGGCGATCACCTCTCCCTGTCCGGGGGGACCGGGTCTGACCCGGTTCTCTAGAGTGTTTAACGTCGCCGTAACGCGCGGTGTCGACGCCGTCCCGCCCGATCGTTCGTGAACCGTGACCGGCCGTCTCGCGGTCGCTCTCGTGCCGGCGCTACCACGGTTCGTTCTTCAGCCCGAGCAGGTAGGCGATCCCGTTCGTCGTGAGGTGCAAGAGCGGGGTGACCACGAGCACGACGACGATCACGGGGAGGGTGAACCACGTAACGAACCAGTCGAACGCGAGCAGCGCGGTGAGCGGGAGCGCCGTGACGACGAAGTCGAGCTGATCGACGCCGGGAAACATCGCGCCGCGTTCGCGTCCGGTCCGGCGTTTGAGGAAGGAGGCGAGGATGTCGCCGAGCATCGCCCCGAAAGCGAGGCCGAGCGCCGCGAGGATCGGGAAGGTCGGGAGCTCGAACCCGGTCGCCCCCGTCACCGTCGGCTGGAGCCCGTTCAGGACGAGCGCGAGGGCGACGCCCGCGAGCGTCCCCGCCGCGGTCCCCCGCCAGGTCTTCCCGTCCCCGAGGACGCGCTTCCCGCCCCAGGTCCGGCCCCCGTCGATCGGCGCGCCGCCGCCCGCGAGCACGGCGGCGTTGTTGGGGACGTACGCGGGGAGCATCAGCCAGAGTGCGAGGACGAGGAGTTCGAGCATACCGTTCCCGCGAGGGCCGATAGTATAAGGCCCGGGGTTCTCCGCGTGAGATATTACCACTTATCCTGACCGGCGCCGTAGTCGGCACATGATCCTCCCGATCGCGGACCGGTTCGTCGCCGGCGAGAGCCCGGCGACGGCGCTCGATCACGCCCGCCGGTGGAACGCGAAGGACGTGAAGGTGATCCTCAACTTGCTGGGAGAGCACTACGACGACCCCGAGGACGTAGCGGCGGACACCGAGGAGTACCGGACGCTCCTCTCGGACATCGCCTCCGCGGGTCTCGACGCCTGCATCTCGGTGAAACCCTCGCAGATCGGTCTCGACCTGGGTAGAGACGTGTTCGAGGAGAACCTCGCGAGCATCGTCGAGGCCGCCGACGAGGAGGGGGAGTTCGTCTGGGTCGACATGGAAGACCACACGACGACCGACGCGACCCTCGACGCGTTCGAACGGCTCGTCACCGACCGTGGCGGCGGGATGGGCGTCTGCCTACAGGCGAACCTCAAGCGGACGAAAAGCGACGTCGAGCGCTTCGCCGACCTGCCGGGGAAGATCCGGCTCGTGAAGGGGGCGTACGAGGAGCCCGCGGAGATCGCCTACACCGAGAAGGAGCGGATAAACACGGCCTACCGGGAACTGCTCACCACGATGTTCGAGACGTACGAGGGGGGGATCGCGATCGGGAGCCACGACCCCGCGATGGTCGACCTCGGCCGCACGCTCCACGAGCGGTGGGGGACGCCGTTCGAGATCCAGATGCTGATGGGCGTACGCGAGGACGCCCAGGTCGAACTCGCCCGGGAGTACGAGGTCTGGCAGTACACCCCCTACGGCTCGCGCTGGGCGTCGTACTTCTATCGACGGCTGATGGAGCGAAAGGGCAACGCGCTGTTCGCGGCCCGGGCGATCGTCGGGCGATGAACAGAGCCAAAGCACTTAACTGCCCCCGACATAGCTCGCGCTGATGTCGACGTGGAAGCGGGACGCGGCGAGCGGGCTCGTCGTCCTCGTCCCGATCATCGTGACGATCTGGGTGGTCTGGTGGCTCTTTCGGTTCATCGCGAGCCTGCCGCTTATCGAGAACCAGATCGGCAACCCCGCGCTCCGCGTCGCGCTCACCATCGTCATCTTCGCGCTGTTGGTCCTCGCGGTGGGCTACCTGATGCGGACGGCGCTCGGCTCGATCGTCGAGGCGGCGATCGACGACGTGATGAACCAGGTGCCGGGCCTGCGCGTCGTCTACAACGCCTCGAAGATGGCGGTCGAGACCGCGCTCACCGGAACGACCGAACTCCAGGAGCCGGTGAAGCTCTACACGTGGGACGGCATCCGCATGACCGCGTTCAAGACCGGTCGCGAGGCGCCCGACGGCCGGAAGCTGCTCTTTCTGCCCACGGCACCGAACATCACGAGCGGGTTCGTCATCGAGGTCGAGAAGGAGGACCTGATCGAGACCGACGAGACCGTCGAGGAGGCGCTGACGCGGATCCTCTCGGCCGGGTTCGGCGAGCGCGACAGGGCCGAGAAGGGGATCCCGATCGACGTGATCGGCGACGACGGACAGCGCGCTCCGACCGCGGAGGAGGCGGTCGACGGACGGTCAGTCGCCGATCGCGGTGGCGACCGACCCGATTGACTCGCACGGACCGCTGTGCCCGTGTGTCCCGCTCGGACCGAGACGCGGGTGCCGGCCCGACCGATACGGACGGACAGCGGTCCGTCTCACTCCCCGGTCGGGTAGCTCGCGTCGAGCACCGACGCCTCTGTTTCGGGGCTCACGCTCCCCGTGCGATAGCCCCCGAGGTCGAGCGTGACGTGGTCGAACCCGATCCCCGTGAGGTGGTCTTCGGCCGCCGTCGCGAACGCGGGGTCGAGCGCCCGCTCTAGCTCGTCGGGTGAGACCTCGATCCGGGCGAGGCCGTCGTGATCGCGAACCCGGAACTGCGAGAAGCCCCACGAGCGAAGCAGGCTCTCCGCACGCTCGACCCGGGTGAGCCGCTCTTCGGTCACTTCGAGCCCGGTTGGAATCCGGGAGGAGAGACAGGCCATCGAGGGCTTCTCGGCGACCGAGAGCCCGTAGTGGCGGGCGATCTCCCTGACTCCCTCCTTCTCGACGCCGTGTTCGAGCAGCGGCGAGTAGGCGTCGAGTTCCGCGACCGCGCGCAGGCCGGGGCGATGCCCGGAGGTGTCCGAGGCGTTCGTCCCGTCACAGACGACGTCGATATCCAGCTCGCGCGCCCGCTCGAACATCGCGCCGAGGCGCATCGTCCGGCAGTGGTAGCAGCGCTCGCCGTCGTTTCGCCTGAACGCCTCGCTGTCGAGCTCGCTGAAACTCACGATCTCGTGCCGTATCCCGATCTCTTCGGCCACCGCTTTGGCGTCGGCGAGTTCGGCCGCCGGGAGCGTCTCCGACTTCGCGGTGCAGGCGACCGCCCGATCGCCGAGTGCGTCGTGGGCGACCGCGGCGACGACGGAGGAGTCGACCCCGCCGGAGAAGGCGACGAGCACGCCCCCACGTTCCGCGAGGTCCGCGCGTATCGCCGTCAGCGTCTCCTCGACCATACCCACGCGTGAACGGGGACGGGCAAAAGCGCGTCGTCGTGCCGCGAAGCTTTTTTCGGTCGGGCGACAGACCACGGTCGATGGAGTTCGAGTCGATCCCGGGCGTGGGGGAGAAGACGGCCGCCTCGCTCGCCGCCCTCGACGACGCGGAGCGGGCACTGGCGGAGGGCGACGTCGCCGCGCTCGCCGCCGCGCCCGGGATCTCGACCGGACAGGCCGCGCGGATCGCCCGTGGCGCGATCCGCGCACGCCACGACGACGACTCACGGTTTCTCGCGACCGATCGGGCACGCGAACTGCACCGCGACCTCCTCGCGCTCGTCACGGAGCGCGCCGTGACCGATTACGCGAAACGCCGGCTGGAGACGTTCTACCCGAGCGCCTGCGAGGCACGGATCGACGAGGCACGCGCGTTCACCGAGCGGGCGATAGCGCGCGAGCCCGAGCCGGCGACCACGGCGGCACTCACCGAGGTACGGCCGCTGTCGCCCCCCTCCACGCTCCGGATCAGGGAGCGCTGTCTCGCGACGACCGACGCCGAACGCTACGCCGAGGCGCGCGAGGCGGTGCCCGAACTCACGGTCGAGATCGTCGAGGACGCCCGGGGGCTGGCCGAACTCGCCCGTGGCTACGCGACGGTGGTCGCCATCGACGAGGCCTTTTCGGGCGTGGACGTCGCCGGGGACGTGCGGGTCGAGCCAGGCGCGCTCGACTCCCCGGAGGAGGTCGTCCCGGAGCGGGTCCTCGCGTTCTTCGCTGACAACAGGGCATCGATCCGGGCTGCCGCACGGGTCCACCGCGAGGCGGGGATCGAGCCGCCGTGTGACCTCGACGCGCTCGACGCGGCGCTCTCCCGACTCTCCGACGACGGGACGGTCGCGGGAGACGAGGAGCTCGATCGGCTGACGGCGGCGGTTTCGGACCTCGACGTGGCGGTGCGTACGGCAGAAAGCGTCGCGGACGACGCGCTGAGCGAGGCGATCCGCGAGCGGGACGTGACGATCGAGGGCGCCGACCTGCTCTCGCTCGTCGAACGCGGCGCGGGGATCGACTCGCTGCTCGCGCGAGAACTCGCCGACGAGTACGCCGACGCGGTCGAGCAGGCGAGGGGGCAGCTCGTCGACGCGCTCTCGCTCGAGGCGGGGGAAGCGGAGCTGGCGCGGGCGGCGTTCTCCGACGAGCCGAGCTACCCCGTGGCGGCGGACGAGAGCGTGGTCGGCAGGCTCGAGGAGGAACTGACCGCCGCGCGCGACCGCCGCGCCGTCGCCGGCAAACGCGAACTCGCGGCGACGCTCTCGGGGTTCCGCGAGGACGCCCGGACGCTCGTGACGACGGCGCTCGACCTCGACGTCGAACTCGCGATCGCCCGCTTCGCCCGCGACTTCGACTGCACGATGCCGGCGTTCGACGGCGAGGGGATCGCGATCGAGGGTGGTCGCTCGCCGCTGCTCGCCGAACCGTGGGAGGAGATCGAGCCCGTCGACTACGCGGTCTCGGGGGTGACGCTGCTCTCGGGGGTGAACTCGGGGGGAAAGACCTCGACGCTCGACCTGCTCGCGAGCGTGGCGATCCTCGCACAGATGGGGTTTCCGGTGCCCGCCGAACGCGCCTCCCTGCGGCGGTTCGAGGCGTGTCACTACCACGCGAAGACACAGGGGACGCTCGACGCGGGGGCGTTCGAGAGCACCCTCCGGGAGTTCGCCTCGCTCGCCGAGTCGCCGGAGGGCGCGCTGGTGCTCGTCGACGAACTCGAGAGCATTACCGAACCCGGAGCGAGCGCGAAGATCATCGCCGGAATCCTCGAAGAGCTGGAGGAAGCGGCGGCGACTGCCGTGTTCGTCTCGCACCTCGCGGGCGAGGTCAGGGAGGCCGCGGCGTTCGCGGTGCCCGTCGACGGTATCGAGGCCGCGGGACTCGTCGACGGTGAGCTCGTCGTCGAGCGCTCGCCGGTCTCGGACCACCTCGCGCGGTCGACGCCGGAACTGATCGTCGAGAAGCTCGCGGGAGAGCACGACTCCCGCGTCTACGACCGTCTGTTGACGAAGTTCGAGTGAAACGGCTATACCCTCCCGGCGGGAACGGGGACCATGGTGCTGGCCTACGAGCTGCTCCACTACGTCCTCATCGCGGCGGTCGCGTGGGGTGTCTACCTCCTCGTCGGTGAGGTCGCCCCGGGGCTCGCGCAGTGGCAGGAGATGGTGATCATGCTCGTTGTCGCGGTGTCGTACGTCTGGGCCGTCGTCACGCTCGGGCTCGCGCCAGCGTCGTGGTTCGGGCGGGACCCCCCTCCCGAGACGGAGTGATCGGTCTCCCGGTCCCGGATGTCCCCCACTATGGGGCGATTAAACACCCTCGAACGGCTAGAAACGGTGGAAAACCGTCGAGATGCTTATGAATGAGACCGCCCTCACCACGAGTCATGACCGCTGTCGATCGCGGCTCGGGGCGGGGGTGGACGTGACGGCCGACGTCCTGCTGGTCGAGGACGATCCCGCGATCGCGCGCCTCGTCCGGGAGGCGTTCTCGGAGGTGGGCGTCGACGCGACCGTGCGCGTGATCGACGACGGCACCGACGCGCTCTCGGCGCTCAGGTCCGGTCCACGCCCGGATCTCGTCCTGCTCGACCGCGACCTCCCGGGCACGACCGGACCGTCGATCCTCGGCGCGCTCGACGAGGACTCCGCGATCCGCCGACTGCCCGTGATCGTCCTCACCGGCTCCGACGACGACCGCGACGTCGCCGAGGCGTACGATCGCGGCGCGAACGCGTACGTCACGAAGCCCGAGGAGTTCGAGGGGTTCGTCGACCTGATCTCCGCGCTGGATCGGTTCTGGCTGCGCTACGTCAGAGCCCCGCCCGAGGGTGAGACCCGCCCGAAGGGTTAAGTAGCCGCCACAGCGTGGTGAAAGTGATGGCCCCGGACCCCGAGGAGGGGATGCTCTCGTGGGACGAGACGGTCTTTCGAAACGAGCGCGTCTTCGAGATCGACTACCTCCCAGAGACGTTCAGACACAGAGAGAGCCAGACCCAGAGTCTGACCTACGCGATCCGTCCGGCGGTCCGGGGCTCGCGGCCGCTCAACGCGCTCGTCCAGGGGCCGCCCGGCACCGGGAAGACGACCGCCGTGCTCAAACTGTTCGACCAGCTCACCGCCGAGACGACGGTGCGAACCGTTCACGTCAACTGCCAGGTCGACTCGACGAGGTACGCCGTCTTCTCCCGGATCTTCGAGGGACTGTTCGAGTACGAGCCACCGACCAGCGGCGTCTCGTTCAAGAAGCTCTTCGGACAGATCGCCGACCGGCTGACCGACGAGGACGAGGTCCTGGTGGTCGCGCTCGACGACGTGAACTACCTCTTCTACGAGAACGAGGCCAGCGACACGCTCTACTCGATCCTGCGCGCTCACGAGACCCATCCGGGTGCCAGGATCGGCGTGATCGCCATCTCCTCGGATCCGAGCCTCGAGGCGATCGAGGAGCTCGATCCGCGCGTCCAGTCGGTCTTCCGGCCCGAGGAGGTCTACTTCCCGGTCTACGACGTCACCGAGATCGCCGACATCCTCGGCGAGCGCGCACGCCGGGGGTTCCACGACGGCGTGATACAGGAGGGGACGCTCGATCGCGTCGCCGAACTCACCGCCGAGAGCGGCGACCTGCGCGTCGGTATCGACCTGCTCCGCCGGGCGGGGATGCAGGCGGAGATGCGGGCGTCGAAGACGGTCGAGCTC
>SKXI01000391.1 GCA_007128515.1 Halococcaceae archaeon
CCGGTCGGCCGATTCGCTCCCGTCGGTCGGAACGAGGATTCGCTGGTAGATCGCGTTCGCGATCACGGACGACCGGAGCGATCAAATAGTTACCCAACGGTCGGTTTCCGGAGCGGTCGCCACAACCCCGACCGGTCGTCGAATCCGACCGGTCGGGAACGGCCGGACGGGCCCGGAGCCCGGGAGTCGATCCCGTGTCCCCGACGGGATGTCCGGACGGACGTCGGTGCCGGGACGGTCGTCGACCGATCACGCAGGCCGTCGTCGGCCCGAGAGGACGAGGGTCGCGGACCGGGCCGACCACGGGATTGATATCGATCGGGGAGTACTCCCGACGTATGTCGTTTCTCGTCCCGTTCGACGGATCGACGCTCGCCGAGGCTGCCCTCGTGCGGGCCGTCGAGTACGCCGACGCGCTCGGGGAGACGGTCGTCGTAGTGAGCGTCGTTCCGGAGCGAACGCGGTACGCCCTGGAGAAGGGCTGGATCGACGAGGGAGAGTCGTACGACCCGGAGGCGACCGTCAACCGGCTCGAGGAGCAGGTGACCGCCCTCGCCCCGGCGGCACGTTTCGAGTACGAGCGGATCCGGGAGCACCCGCCGGCGGGTGGTATCGCCGATCGGATCGCCCGGGTCGCGCGGGAACACGAGCCATCGGTGGTGTTCCTGGGGAGCGAGAACGTCGGGAGCGTCGTGACCCCGCTCGCGTCGGTCGGCGCACGGGTGGCGGCCGGCGAGGCCTACGACGTCCACCTCGTTCGCGATCCCGGCCCACCGAGGCTGGACGGGCTCGACCCCCATCCGGAGTTCTACGACCGGTGACGGCACCCGTTGGCGCTCGCGACCGCCGTCGGTCCGGACTCGAGCGAGGGAGCGGCGCCGGGACCTGCCTCTCGGTCCGGGCGGTACACAGGTACGGGGGTCCGTATCAGTCGTCTCTCTGGTCGAGGAAGGCCATCGCTTCCCGGTCGGAGACCTGTCCGAACGACCGGTAGAACTGCCCGACCGATCCGAACGAGGACGGGGTTTCGAGACACACGACCGAGTGGGCCTGCTCTGCGAGTTCCGAGAGCGTCTCCTGCGGGCCGACCGGCACCGCGACGGTCACGTGTGCCGCCCCCGACTCGCGGACCTGCGTCAGACAGGCGCGCATCGTCGCGCCGGTCGCGACGCCGTCGTCGACGATCACGACGTCACTCCCCGACCGGTCGATCCTCGGTCGCTTCGATCGGTATCGCCGGACCGTCTCTCGAGCGGTTCGCTCCGCCTCGCGTCGTCGGCTCTCGAGATCCGCCCGAGCGATCCCGAGGTCGGCGACGAGCGGTTCGTTGATCCACGCCGAGCCGTCGCTCGCCGCCGCACCGATCGCGAGTTCCGGGTTCCACGGCGCGCCGATCTTCTTCGCGACGGCGACGCCGAGCGGGACGTCGAGCGCGTCCGCGACGGCGCGACCGAGGGGAAGGCCACCGCGTGGGATCGCGAGGACGACGTCCGCGGGAACGTCCCGCTCGGCCACGAGTGCGGCGAGACGCCGCCCGGCGTCCGCCCTGTCCTCGAACATCCTCAGATCCCTCCCGGCACGTCGACCCGCATCGGCTCCGGTCGGCACCGCCCCTCGATGTCGGATCCCTCCACGCGTTCGCTCATGGAGGAGGAACGCCCGCGAGCGATATCAAGCCGTCCCCGGAGCGGACGATCGGCTCCCGGCATAGACCGTCGGTCGTGTCGGATGGCTCCGAGAGAAGAACCCGTGGGAGGGGGCTAGCCGCCCGGGTGTCGGGGGTTCCGCCGATGGAGATCGACGCTCGCCGGGTCCACGCTCGACCGCACACGAGCGACCGGACAGCGAGAGGGGTCGCTCTCCCGTGCGACGGTTCCCCCTCGAGAGTGCCCCGGCAGTCCGAAACGGGGGACTACCCCTCGGCCGGGCTCGACGCCGAACCGGTTCGGGACACGCGGCGTCCCGCGAGCCACGCGTCGAGCCCGACGACTGCCAGACACGACCCGAAGGCGATCGTCCCGAGTTTGCCGCCCGACCCCCCGACGTAGGGGGTGGTGTAGACGAACACGACTCCGGCGACGAGGCCGGCCGTCCCGATCCGGCCGATCCCCGGGAGACGCTCCTCGAGCGCCATACCGACGAAGGAGGCACAGAAGACCGCGGCGGCGAGCATCCAGCCGACCGTGGGATGGAGAACCGGCATCGACAGCCCCCCGACGACCCCGACGGTCCCCGACGCGATGACGGGCCCCCACTCGAGACGGACGCTCAGCACGTAGGTCACGACAGCGCCGACGATCGAGTACGAGACGATCAGGAGGCCCGTGGCGAGACCCGGGAGCGGGTCGCTGTGGAACTCGGCGGCGGTGAGGGCGACGACGGCCGTCGCCGCGACGAACGCCGTCGTCCCGAGTTTGCCGCCGATCCCGTGAAACGCCGGTCGACAGAGCGCGAAGACGCCGCCGGCGAGGAACCCGGCCAGGATCGCCTGTGCGTACGTGGTGAAGAGGTCCGGCGACGTCATGCCGACGAACGCCCCACAGTAGATGGCGACGGCGTCGTCCCGGTCGACGAGCGCCCCGAGGATGGCCGTGATCCCCGCGGCGACGATCGACGACACACCGAACTCGGCGGTGATCGCGAGCGTCACCACGGCGCCGACGACGACCGCGACGACGCTCCGGATACCCTGTGAGGGCATCGAGATGTCGGGGTCGGCGTCGGCGAGCAGTCGGTCCCACTCGATCCGGAGTCCATAGAGCATCGCCGCCGAGAGGGCGACCAGTACGATCGCCACAGGGATCGAACCGCCCTCCAGCAACGAGCCGAGGACGGCGAGTGCGAAGAGGACCGTCGGCGCGCCCGCGAGGACGAAGAACCCGAACCGACCGTCGAACAACCGCGTGTACACCCTGGCGAGTCCGCGAATCAACCCGTCAGAGTTACGCTTCGTCACCGTTCGTCGATCACACCAGCGGACCGAAAGCGCTTCGTTCGCGACGGATCGGCGGCGAGGCCACCGGGTGGTACGGCGAACGCTCCCCCGTTCTCGGAACAGGGTCCTGGTCGACGGTGGCCACGGGACGCCGCGATTCGTCGAGCGGGAGGCCACCCGAGTCGTGCGAACGGGATCGGAGGTGGGGGAGCCACCGTCGCCCGAACGTCTAGCTCTAGTCGCAATTATATATTTGCGTACCCGTGGTGTAGCCTCGTCCATGACACGAACCGTCCTCGTGCCGGTCGACGATTCGGACCTCGCACGGCAGGCGCTCGAGTTCGTCCTCGAGGAACACGCCGGCGACGAGATCGTTCTCTTGCACGTTCTGGATCCGATCGACGCGATCTACGTTTCGGAGCCGATCGTCTGGGACGACCGGCTGCTCGAGAACCGCCGGGAGGACGCAGAACAGCTCCTCGCGGAACTCGAGGAGGTGGCGACTCGATCGAACGTCGCCGTGAGGACCGAGATGGCCCGGGGCGACCCTGCAAAGGGGATTCTGGAGTACGCCGAGGAGGCCGATATCGATCAGATCGTGATCGGGAGCCACGGTCGATCCGGCGTCTCGCGTGTCCTCCTCGGGAGCGTCGCCGAGTCCGTGACACGGAGGTCGCCGGTCCCCGTGACGATCGTTCGGTGAGAGCGGCCGAACCAGTTCGTGACGAGGGGGCCCCCGGCTCCCGGGGATCGGGAGTGGTCGAGCGGAACGCCAACAGTCCCTCCGAAACGGCAAAACACGTGAAGGGACTCGGCCCTGCATGGAGGTCTTCGTCTACGGCACGCTCACCGATCCGGATCGCGTCGACGCGCTCCTCGATACCTGGTCGTTCGGGCCCGACGCGCGTCTCCGAGGGCTCCGGCGCGTCGAGGGACGCTACCCGACGCTCGTACCCGGGGACTCGGTCGACGGACGGATCCTCCGCACCCCCGAGATCGACCGTCTCGACGCGTACGAGGGGGTCGACAGCGGTCTCTACGTTCGGGTCGAACTCCCGGGTGAGGGCGTCTCGCTCTACGTGGGGCGGCCCGATCGACTCGGGACCGTGGAGAGCGTTCGCTGGCCGGGTGAGGGGTCGTTCGAGGAGCGAGTGAGGGGGCACCTCGCGGACGAGGTCCGTCTCGACCGGCGAGGATGACGGTCGCGTGACGGGCGTCTGACCGCCATCCGATGGCGCTCTCGTCTATCGGTTTCACTTCCGGCGCGCTTGCGCGGTGTTTATATACTCGCCGGCCAGTCTTCCACCTGCACGTCACACGTTGTGCACCCCATCCACACGGTTCGATCGCTTTTCCCTTCTTTCGACCGACGGACGACCGGGAGTACGGTCCCTCTCGACCCTCGGCATATCAATCGTTAACAACGGGCCTCGCATAGCCGGGGTATGCTCGATCTCGACGCGATCTACGAGGCACGCGAGCGGGTGGCCGAGACCACCCGCCGGACCCCCCAGGAGTACTCCTACGCGCTCTCGCGAACGACCGGTGCGGACATCCACCCGAAGCTCGAGACGTTCCAGCGGACCGGTTCGTTCAAGCTCCGGGGGGCGACCAACCGGATCGCGGCGCTTTCGGGGACGGAGAGGGAGGCCGGCGTCGTCACCGCGAGCGCGGGCAACCACGCCCAGGGCGTCGCGCTCGCGGCGACCCGCATCGGGGTCGACTCGACGATCGTCATGCCGAAACACGCCCCGATCTCGAAGGTGAACGCGACCCGCGAGTACGGTGCGAACGTGGTGCTCCACGGCGAAGACTACGACGAAGCCGCAGAGCGTGCCCACGAGATCGAGCGCGAGGAGGGTCGGCTCTACGTCCACGCCTTCGACGACGAGCTAGTGATGGCCGGTCAGGGGACGATCGGTCTGGAGATCGTCGAGGACTGCCCCGAGGTCGAGACCGTGGTGGTGGGGATCGGCGGCGGCGGCCTGATCAGCGGCGTCGCGACCGCGGTGAAGGGCCTCGACCCGGAGATCAGGGTGATCGGCGTCCAGGCCGAGGGCGCCTCGAGCGTCGTCGAGTCGCTGGATCGGGGGGAGATCTACGAGCGCGAGGCGGTCGACACGATCGCCGACGGGATCGCCACGCGTCGGGTGGGCGACCTCGCGTTCGAGCACATACAGGAGAGAGTCGACGAGGTCGTCACGGTCTCCGATCCCGAGATCGCGCTCGCGATCACGACGCTGCTCGAACGCGGGAAGACGCTCGTGGAGGGTGCCGGAGCGGTCCCGCTGGCGGCGATCCTCGCCGAGCGGTTCGAGTACACGGAGGGAGAGACCATCGTCCCGGCGCTCTGTGGCGGGAACATCGACCTGAACGTGCTCACGACGGTGATCATGCGGGGGCTCGTCGAGACGGGTCGGTACCTGAAGTTCCGGACCGTGCTGAGGGACAGACCCGGGGCGCTCCAGCAACTGATCGACGTGATCGCCGACCGCAACGCGAACATCTACGGGATACAGCACGACCGGACCTCGCGGGACATCGGAATGAACGCCGCCGAGGTGGTCATCGACGTGGAGACCAGAGGCCACGACCACGTCGAGGAGCTGGTCGCCGCGCTGCGGCGACACGAGTACGAGGTCGACCTGCTGGTGTAGTACGGACCGCTGTACCCGTTTACCGGTGGATCGGCCGTACGAGTCGTCGATACACCGGTGAGAGAGTACAGCGGTCACGACGAGTGGTCCTGAAAACGTTTAGGAGCCCCCCGTTCGAGGGTGTGGTATGAAGCGCGTCATCAGCACGGACGATGCCCCGTCGGCGGTGGGGGCGTACAGCCAGGCGGCGACGAACGGCGACCTGCTCTTCACCGCGGGCCAGATCCCGCTCACCCCCGACGGAGAGCTACTGGACGACGAGCCGATCGCCGACCAGACGAGACGGTCGCTCGAGAACGTCCGGGCGATCCTCGCCGCGGAGGGCCTCGGGATGGACGACGTGTTGAAGGTGACCGTCTACCTCGCCGACATCGGGGACTTCGAGGAGATGAACGAGGTCTACGCCGAGTTCTTCGACGACGAGCCGCCGGCGCGGAGCGCGTTCGAGGTCGGGGCGCTCCCGAAGGGGGCGGGCGTCGAGGTCGAGGCCATCGCGAGCATGGAGTAGATGGAGCCGCGGCTGAAGGCGAGCCTGCTCTGGGGGGCGGTCGCTGCGCTCTCGTTTCTGGTTCTGACCGGCGGGTACCAACTCGTCACCGGGTCGTCGGTGGGCGTCGAACTCAGAATCGGGGTGGCGGGAGTAGTAGCACTCTGTGCGGTCGGTGTGACCTATCTCCTCGACGGCTACCTCTGATCGGACGTGCTCGACCCGAGGCGGAGTTCGGCGTCGGTCACCGTCTCGACGAGGTCGCCCTCGACGACGATGGCGTCGTCGTCGGTCCTGCCCCGTCCGATGGCCGAGAGCAGGGCGTCGGTGATCCCGGCTTCGGGGTTGACGAACGCCGTGTTCTCCTCGACCGAGGTCACGATACCGATCGTCTGGCCGTCGGCGTCGACGAGGACCTTCCCCTCGTCCTCAGCGCTCAGTGATGCCATCGGTCTCATTACTCCTCGCCCTCGTTTAGCTCCACCGTTCTCGTGAAGGAACACACTTAACTCCGCCTCACGACTACCCTCACCCCGAGCCGGGATGGCCGAATGGTAAAGCGCACGCCTGGAAAGCGTGTTCCCGTATGGGATTCTGGGTTCGAATCCCAGTCCCGGCGTCCTCATCGATTTCGAGCTTCGAGCGCCCGCGCCAGCGGGCCCGGGAGACGGTGTCGAAAGATCGTTCCGGTCGTAGCTCGCGGGAAGAGAGTTGCGGCTGGCGAGAACGACGACCGCAGGAGTCGAGCCCGATACTGCCTATCGCGTCTCTTCGACGGGGACGTACGAGCCCCGCGTCGCGGAGAGCCAGCTCTCTTCGAGGTCACCTCTGGTCGCGTCGAAGACGACGACCTCGTCCGGTTCGAAGCCGCACCTGATCCCGATCCCACTCGGGTTGAACGTGTACCGAAGCGCGAACGTCGGCCAGTCCTCGACGGCTTGCTGCTGTTCCGATTGCCCTTCACTCATGCGACCTCCCCCCTGTTCGAAAGGAGCCCTCGACGCGGGAGAGGAACTCGATCGCCTCCTGTATGTACGCGAGGTCCTCCGCCGAGAGCCCCTCGTACTCGTGGGCGCCCGTCTCGAGGAGCGCGCGTGCGGCGGCGACGCGTTCGGGAAGCGTGAGTGATCCCATCAGTCCCTCGTCTGGAGGATCTCGGCGTAGTACTCCGACATCACGTCGATCGCCTGGTTCCAGTGGCGCTCGGTGTGCATGTCGTGGAGTTCGACGCCGACGAGGTAGCGCGCGGCGATGTGGCCACAGCCGTCCGCCCCGAAGCCGTTCTTCTCGGGGTGGTCGGTGGCGCCGAGCGCGGCGTCGATCTCGATGCGCTGGGCCTTCATCGTGGGCGTCCAGTAGTCGCCGCCCACCTTGTGTCGCTTCCATGCGAGCGTCGTGAGCCGGGCGTACTCCTCGGACATCCCGACGATCCGCGCCCGGCGACGGAGCGGCCGTTCGACCGGCTCCCAGTCGGCGTCGGCGAGCCCCTCCACATCGACGACGTCCCGATCGTCGATGTACGGGGCTTCGACCTCGTCTTTCGCCCAGAGCGAGTCGACGTAGGCGGTCGCCGCCTCGCGTGCCTCGTCCTCGGTGAGGTGCGGGAACTGGAGCCGGTCGACCGCGAAGAACGCCTCGATCGAGCCGGTCCGATCGCGCTGGTCGTGCAGAACGAACCCCGCGCAGAGCTCCTCGGCCATCCGAGAGGGAAGCGACTCCGGCATCTCGGCCTGCCTCGTCGCCGTGCTCGCCGGCGTGTCTGGGTCGCTCATCGTCGAGGGTGGACCGCCCGTCGGATCGGGCCGACCGTGGTGTGTGTCGGACGTCATGACCTATTAATCTACCTCTAACACCAGTGATCCCGCAGTACATATATCTGTGATGTAACAGGTGGGTGAGCCCCCTCCGTTACCGGTCGGTAATCGGGTGTAAACGGAGCAGGAGGGCTCTAACCTCGGTTTCCGTGCGCGTGCGCGAACAGAATATAGAGGGAGTGTCGGCCGTAACGGTGCGTTAATTCGCGTGTAAAAATGCAATGTTAGGTTACAGAAGAACTATTACGGGGTGGTCGAAACACGACCGGAAACGGACCGGCGAGATCACGAACACATGACGAACCACCTCCTCTACGTCGGAGCGGACCGGGCACACCTGTCGGGGCTGCTGACGGAGACCGACACGCTCCGTGTCACTGCCACGGTCGAGGACGCGATCCGGGTGTCCCCCGACGGCGAACCCGAGGTGATCGTCTGCGAGGAGGCGCCAGTGAGCCGACCGGACGCGCTCGAACGACTCCGCTCGTGTTTTCCCGCGGTGCCGATCGTTCTCGTTACCGAGGGGACCGACGCGAGGGTGGCCGACGGGCGGATCGACCACGTCTGCGACCCCGAGGGGCTCGGCGACCTCCTCGGGTCGCTCGAGTCGACCTGGAAGGAACGACCGAACGGGGAGCGGAGCCCGATCCGCCCGTCGATGGGGTTCACCCGGGACGTCCTCGACCGCCTCCCGGACGTCTTCTTCATCACCGATACGGACGGGAAGCTCGTCCACTGGAACGATCGGCTTTCGGAGGTGACCGGCTACACCGACGAGGAGATCTTGGCGCTCACGCCGATCGAGTTCTTCGCCGAGGAGGACAGAGCGACCGTCGAAGCTGCCGTCGAACGGGCCGTCGCGGAGGGCGAAGAGACCGTCGAGGCACGACTCCTGACGAGCGACGGCACGACCATCGACTACGAGTTCACCGGATCGATCGCCGAGAGCGACGACTCGACGCGGTACATCTGTGGGGTCGGGCGGGACGTCTCCGACCGCCGACGATCCGAACGCGTCCTGCGCGAGCGCGAGCAGGCGCTCTCGAACCTGGTCCGGAACCTCCCGGGGATCGCCCAGCGGTACCGCAACGAGCCGGAGATGCCGGTCGAGTTCACCAGCGAGGGCTGTCTCGAACTCACCGGCTACGCCCACGAGGCACTCGAATCCGGCGAGGTGACGTGGGGTGGGGATCTGGTTCACCCCGACGACCGTGAGATGGTCAGGGAGGAGATCGTAACCGCGGTCGGGGACGGGGACCAGTACGGCGTCACCTACCGGATCGTCCCCGACAGCGGCGAGGTCCGGTGGGTGAGAGAACAGGGTCAGGGCGTCGAAGAGCCCGACGGGTCGGTTCCGTACATCGACAGCTACGTGACCGAGATCAC
>SKXI01000374.1 GCA_007128515.1 Halococcaceae archaeon
GGTCGAGCGGGTCGAGCGGGTCGGCGGGGACCGGCTCGTCGCCGCGTCGGATCGTCTCCTCGACTGGTCGACCCATGTCGGTGAGTCGACGTGCCGGGGAGAAGACACCGATCCCGCTTCTCACGCCGTGGGAACCGGCGACGTCGCTTATCCGGCAGCCGACGAAGAACGGGTGTAGAGGTGATCGAGATGCGCTTCATCGTCGCGTTCGACGGTTCGGAAACGGCCACGAACACGCTCAGGTACGCCGCGGACGTCCTCCCGGGGGCGGCGTTCACCGTGGTTTACGCCGCGGAGCCCGAACTGGACGTGGCTCCCGCCGTGGCCGGTGGTGGTGGTGGAGCGAGTGCCACGGGTGACCTGCTCGTCGCCGACGGGATCGACGCGACCGAGCGCCGCGGGCGAGCGATCCTCGCGGAGGCGATGGCGCTCGGCGAGGAGCTGGGGATCGAGGTCCGCACCGTCTTGCTCTACGGCGATCCTGTAACCGAGATCGCCGACTTCGCGATGGACGGAGGCTACGACGGCATCCTCGTCGGCCACCGCGGGCTCGGCGACCGGTACCAGGAGGCCTTCGGCAGCGTCGCGAAGGGGTTGCTCGCGCGCGCGGAACTCCCGGTAACCGTGGTGAAGTGATACTGTCGGCCGTACGTCGCTACGGATTCTCGCCGCGACGGGTAGGGAGGATCTTCACACGGCTATCGCCGACAGTACGGGCCGACTCACGCGCCGAGCAGCCCGTCCACGTCGGCGTGTTCCGCGAGCAGCCCCTCCATGATCGAGACCGTTCGCTCGTCGCGGGTCCGCCCGCTGCGGACGACGTCCTCCGCACGGTCGATCGTCGCGAGCGTGTCGGATCGGACGAGCAGGACCGGGACCCCTTTCTCCTCCGCGGTTCCCAACACCGCGCTCGACGGCCTGAGCCCACCGGTGAGGACGAGACACTTCACGCCCGCCGCTTCCATCGCGACCGTCTGGAGATCCGCGCGGTCGCCGCCGGTGATGAGCGCGGCGTCGCGCGTTCTGCGGAGGTGACGCAGCGCGGACTCGCCGCTCATCGCACCCACCAGGAAGCGCTCGACGTACGCGTCGGTCGAGCGATCGGAGGTGAGCACCCGCGCGCCGAGTTCGTCCGCCAGTTCTGCGACGGTGACGCCCGCCAGCTCCTGCGTACGCGGGAGCGTGCCGTAGACCGGCACGCCGCGTTCTTCGAGGAACGGGACGACGTCGGACTCGAGCCCGTCGAACGCCGCGTCGGAGACGGCGTTGAAGACGGTACCGAGAAACCGGTCGCCGTAGCGTGAGGCGACGTCGAGCGTCTCGTCCGCGTCCGCCGCCGTCTCGTGGGCGGCGATCAGCAGGACCTCCGCGTCGAACAGTTCTGCAACCTCTGGATCGGTGAGCGAGACGATCCCACCCGTCGCCGGCGAGCGCGCCCCCTCGACGAGCATCAGGTCGACACCCTCCGCGAGCCCCTCGAACCGTTCTCTCACCGTTTCCCTGAGTTCCTCGGGGTCCTCGCGCCCGCGGATCGCCTGCTCGACGAACGTCGGCGAGTAGACGACCGGCTCGAGTTCGTGTATCTCCGCGTCGAGGCCGAGTACCTCGCGGGCGAGCAGCGGGTCCTCGTCGAGCGTCTTCCCGACGTTGCTCTGGAGGCGAGTGCCCTTCGGCTTCATGTAGCCGACCGAGAGCCCGCGCTCGGTGGCGATCCGACCGAGTGCGAGCGCGATCCCCGTTTTCCCTGTGCTGTCCGCGGTTCCGGCGACGAGTATCGTACGTGTCATTGTTCCACCGTCAGTTGGAGGTCGATCGCGCACACCCCGTCGGGCGTCGCGACCAGCGGGTTGATGTCCAGTTCCACGATCTCCGGGAAGTCGGTGACGAGCTGTCCGAGGCGACAGAGCGTCTCGATTATCCCCCGTTCGTCCACGGGCTCGCGCCCCCGTGCGCCCCGGAGGAGCGGGAGGGCGTCGATACTCTCGACCATCTCCCCGGCCTCGCGTTCGCTGATCGGCGCGACCCTGAACACGACGTCCTCTACGATCTCGACGAAGATCCCGCCGAGGCCGAACGCGAGCAGCGGCCCGAACTGCGGGTCCTCGCTCATCCCGACGAGCGTCTCGACACCCGAATCGAGATCGATCGTCTCCTGGACCTGAACGCCCAGGATCGTCGCCTCCGGGCTGTAGTTCCGGGCGCGTGTGAGCAGGTCCTCGTAGGTGTCTCGCACCTCGGCGTCCGCGACCCCGACGGCCACCCCGCCGATGTCGGACTTGTGGAGGATGTCGGGACTCACGATCTTCAGCACGACGTCGCCGTCGATCGAACGGGCGACGCGTTCGGCCTCCTCGGGGTCGGAGACGACCTCGCCCTCCGGGATCGGGATGCCGTAGGCGGAGAGCAGCTCCATCGCCTCGACGCCGACGCGGTTGTCCCGTTCGGTCGCCCGCTGGAGCAGCTCCCGGGCGCGCTCGGTGTCGACGTCGAACTCGGCCGGGTCGTCGTACTCCCGTTCGCTGATCTCGCGGTACCGGACGAGCGCGTCGAGGCTCCCGATCGCCCGCGCCGGGTCGAAGTAGAGCGGGATGCCGGCGTCGGCGAGTACGGATTTCGCCGCCCGTGCACGCTCGCCGCCCATCAGGCAGGTGACGATCGGCGTGCCGTACTCGGCCTGCAACTCGACGATCGCCTCGGCGAGATCGGGGTACGAGAGCACCGCGGTGGGTGCCGAGAGCACCGCGACCGCGGAGACGTCCCCGTCCTTGAGTGCGATCTCGATCGCCGCCCGGAACCGGTCGATGTCGGCGTCGCCGATCACGTCGACCGGGTTGTAGACGTTCGCCTCCTCGGGCATCGTCTCGCGATACCGATCAAGGGTTCCCTCGGAGAACGAGGCCATCCGGAGCGAGGAGTCGCCGACCGCGTCCGTCGCCATCACGCCCGGGCCGCCGGCGTTGGTGACCACCGCGACGCCGTCCCCGTCCGGTATTGGCTGGCCGGCGAGCGCGCTCGCAGCGTCGAACAGCTCCTGTACGGTCTCGGCACGGATCACACCCGCCTGGTCCAGTCCGGCCTCGTACGCCCGGTCGCTCCCGGCGATCGTCCCGGTGTGCGACGAGGCGGCCTGTGCGCCGGCGTCCGTCCGCCCGGACTTGACGAGGACGACGGGCGTCTCGCCCGTGACCTCCCTCGCCGTGTCGATGAACTCCCTGCCCCTGTCGATCCCCTCCAGGTAGCCGATCACCACCTCGGTTCGTTCGTCGCTCCCCCACGCCCGGACGAAGTCGCTCTCGTCGAGCACCGCCTTGTTGCCGAGCGAGACGACGTCCGCGAAGCCGATCCCCTCCTCGAGCGCCCAGTCGATCACCGCGGTGACGAACGCCCCCGACTGGCTCATAAAGGAGATCGAGCCGTCGAGGGGGGTGTCCGGTCCGAACGTCGCGTTCAGGTCGGTGGCCGTCGAGAGGATCCCGAGGCTGTTCGGCCCGACGACGTTCAGGTCGTACTCCGCTGCGATCTCGCGGAGTTCCCGTTCGCGGCTCGCCCCCTCGCTACCGGTCTCGCCGAAGCCGGCGGTGATGACGACGAGGTTCCGGACACCGGTCTCTCCCGCTTCCCGGATCGCCGACAGCGCGAGCTGTGGGGGAACGACGATCACGGCGACGTCTATCTCGCCCGCCTCGCCGATCGAGTCCACGCACTCGACCCCGCAGACCTCGTCGTAGTTCGGGTTCACGCCGACGACCGATCCCTCGAACGCGGCGAGGTTCTCGACGATCGCCCGTGCGACCGAGCCCTCGCGCGGCGTCGCACCGACCACGGCGACGCGGTCGGGCGAGAACAGTCTCGACAGGTCTCGTTCCCTGCTCACGGAGCTCTCACCGCCCACGGTTGCACCCTCATCGTCCGGGCTTCGAGCGCCGTGGTAATATACCGTCGGCGTCGTCGCTCGTCCCGGCCGGTCACGATCGGCCGCCCCAGACCCGTTTTCCCTCGACGGGTCGCACGGTCATCGGGCGATCGACCGTCACCTGACAGGAGAGCCGTGGGTAGCCGAAGCGATCGGCGAGGCGGTCGTGCCAGTGCTCCGGCCCG
This sequence comes from Halococcaceae archaeon, assembly GCA_007128515.1. GTDB lineage: Archaea > Halobacteriota > Halobacteria > Halobacteriales > Halalkalicoccaceae > Natronorarus. Next base: position 4,099 of record SKXI01000374.1, read on the forward strand.
ACGTCCTCGTCGATACGGACCCCGCAGGTCGCACAGAGCCCCCGCCCGCCACAGTTCAGCCGCTCGGTGTACCGGGTGTACGGCGAGCGGTCGTGCGAGAGCAGCAGGTCCCTGAGGACCGATCCCTCCGGCGCGTCGATCGCCAGTCGATCGTCGCCGTCGACCACGGTCACGGGGACCGTCTCGGTGGCTCCACGGTCCGCGGGGTTCGGGTCGTCGGTCACGATCGGTGCTCGGGCCCCACGCCCAAAAGTCCACCCGACGGGACCGGTGCCCGGCGGCGACTCCGACGCCGGATCGAACGGCCCCCGTCGAGGAGAACCGTGTGAACCGGACCACACACGACCGTGAGCGTCCAGTCACCCGGTTCCGTGGGGCCCGAACGCGAACGTGACGTCGTTCTGGTGTTTAATCGGGTGATAATTAAGACCGCCTTCGCCAATGAGACGGTAGCTGGCCTCGCCAGCGCCGGAACACACGTTCCGGGACCCCTTTGGTACTGGTCGATGAGTCGGGACTCTCCCTCGACGCCCGAGAGAACCGAGCGAGAGTGGATCCCGAAGCCCGGCGACGGTGCCCGTGAGCCGGTGGACGTCTGGCGCCGGCGGGGAGGACGCTCTCGGGGAACGTGCCGCCGAACTCGTCGGCGGTCGCGAGTGCCGAGCTGCGGGAAGCGGACCCCCCGAGAGGGGGTCCGACCTGGAGAGCGAACCGATCCGGGGCGTTTACCCACTCCGTGATTCACGTCGCGCGGGTGCGGACGGCCCTCGAGGGAGCTCCCCGCCCGTTCACGGATCCGGCCGGTGAGGGCTGTTCGGGGTCGACGTGGGAAAGATAGTACTATGCCATTCGAGTTCCTGTACCACAGGGAGATCAGCGATGACTGACCCGGACGGCCACCGCGTACTCGTGCCGGTCGACGTCCTCGGAGGCGAGGTTGTCCCGTCGACGATCGTCGACGCGTTCGCCTCGGTCCCGGTCGTCGTACTCGGCTATCACGAACTACCGGACCAAACGGCGCCGGACCAGGCGCGTTCGAGGTTCGCGGAGCAGGCGGAGGCGGAACTCGAGGAACTGCGGACGGTGTTCGAAGCGGCCGGCTGCGAGGTGACCACCCGCCTCGCGTTCACCCACGACCGCTTCGAAACGTTCGAACGTGCCGCGGACGAGTCGGGCTGTGATGCCGTCCTGTTGCTGAACCCGGCCCCGATGCTGGAGCGGATTCTCGTCGCGATCCGGGGGAACGTCAACATCGGTCACATCGCCGGCCTGGTCGCGACGTTGCTCACCGATACGGAGATCGACGTGACCCTCTTTCACGTCGTCTCCGATGACGGAACCCGAGAGCAGGGTGAAGAACACCTCGAGGCGGCAGCGTCGATGCTCGTAGAGCGGGGAATCGACCACGATCGGATCGACACCACCGTCGTCGACGGGTCGCCGACCGACGCCATTCTCGAGGCCGCTGCCGATCACGACCTGCTCGTGATCGGCGAGAGCCGCCCATCGATCCGCCGGCTGATCTTCCGGGATCGTGCCGAACGGATCGCCAAACGGACGATCGATCCGGTCCTGATAGTTCGCGGCGAGTATCTGGAGACGGGAGAGACCGGATCGGAGGAGTGATCCACCCCGACCGACCTTCGCCACGGTCGTCGGGCCGAGGTCGATCTTCGCGTCGGCGCCCTCGTCGGCGACGCCGTTCGGATCGCAGTCCGGGGAGCGAGGCGGCCGAGCCCACTGGCAGCGACATCGACGGAGTGGTTCTCGGGAATCGGGTCGATCCCCCGTCCACGGGCCGGTTTGGAGGGGACGTATCGCCTATCCCTCCCGTCGAAAGGGGGGTCGCCCAGTAGCCGCGCCCGATCGGACGCCGCTTGCCGTCCGCAGCCATCGGGGCGTACGACCACGAATCTCGAGGGTGCGGGGTCCATCCCGCCGCGGCATCCGGACGGACGCGCGAAACGCGACGAACGCAGGGCTCGTGAGGTCGCCGATCGCAGTACCCGGCAACCAACGGGTAGACCGGTCCGATTGGCCGATTTCGCGACCTCGACGGCACATGCCCGCGCGTGTCTCACCGGGCCGTCCACCACGGTCACCGGTCGGAGACGGGCGGCCCACTCGAGAGTCGGGAGACGGGGACACGCCGGAGCCGAATCGGCGAGACGTGCAGGAGACGCCACGAGCGAAGCAGCGGGTTCCCGCCAGGGAGGGCTCGGGAGCGGTCGCCACGGGCCGGAGACCGCGGAGGCAGGCGAGCACCACGGTGATGACGCGAAGCGGTCACACGAGCCGGAGACGGCAACCGGTTCCGAGGGAGCACACCCGATCGGACCGGCCGCGGGTGGCGGGCACCGGTGTCGATAGAGCCATAACGATCGAGCCAAACGGCTTCAGGAGCCAGGATGTCAGGGAGCACCCGACTCGTCCGATCGAACCACACACGGGTCAACGGGAGGTAGCGAGAATGGTCGACGCCCTCACGGTCGGCCTGCTCGTCGTCGCGACCTGTGCGAGCTTCTTCGCCGCGTGGACGATCGGTGCCGGCTCGACCGGCTCGACGCCGTTCGCGCCCGCGGTGGGGGCGAACGCGATCTCGATCATGCGGGCGACGCTCGTCGTCGGGATCCTCGGCTTCGCCGGTGCGGTCCTGCAGGGCGCGGCGGTCACCGAGACGATCGGGGCGGGGCTGATCCGGGGGGTATCGCTCTCGCCGCTCGGCGCGACCGTCGCGCTCACGATCGGGGCGACCTGCATCGCCGCGGGCGTGTTCAAGGGCTACCCGATCGCGACCGCGTTCGCCATCTCGGGGAGCGTCGTCGGGGTCGGGCTCGCGATGGGCGGCGACCCCGCCTGGGGGACGTACACGGAGATCGTCGCCTACTGGATCGTGACGCCGATCGCGGTCACGCCGGCGGCGTACGCGACGACGAAACTCCTCCGAAGCGACCGCGTCCGCGAGAGCGTCTCCTCGGGCGTGCTCGCGGCCGTGGTCGGGGCCGTCATCGCGAACATGGAGTTCCTCGTCCTCGGGCCACCGGACGAGCAGGCGTCGATCGCGACCGTCGTCTCCGGTTCGCTTCCGGGATCACCGTTCGTCGGCCAGGTGCTCGTCACCCTGTTCGTCGCCGGTGGGTTCGCCGCGGTGGTGGCGCGGGCGATCCGAAACGATCCCGTTCGCGCACAGCGACGCTTCCTCCTCTCGCTCGGCGCCATCCTCGCGTTCACCGCCGGCGGGGGGAAGGTCGGCCTCGCCGTCGGGCCGCTGCTGCCGCTGGCCGGGGAGGTCGCCGGCACCGTCCCGATCGGACCCGTGCTGGTCTTCGGGGGGGTCGGCATGCTCCTCGGGACGTGGATGGCCGCCAGCCGGATGGTGAAGGCGCTCTCGCAGGACTACTCCGACCTCGGGCCACGACGGTCGATCGGGATCCTCATCCCCTCGTTCGTCATCGCCCAGATCGGGATCTTCTACGGGCTCCCGATGGCGTTCAACCAGATCTTCATCAGCGCCATCGCCGGGACGGGCCTGGCGGTCGGGAGCGCCGGGGTCAGCCGGGAGAAGTTCCTCTACACGGCGCTGGCCTGGATCGTCTCGTTGATCCTCTCGCTCGTCGTCGGCTACGGGATCTATCTCGGTGCCAGTGCGCTGCTCGGCGTGGAGTGACGGCGCCGTCGTCCCTCGACCACGGATGGTCGTACGAGCTCCGGAGACGAGGCCCGATCCCGGGATGTGGACCGGCCGATCCACGAAAGGACTATACCGTACGTTATCGTTACTCATACTAGATATGGAACGTTCGTCCCAACGAGGGACCGGCGACGACCCCGATACCCGGGTTCGAGCGGCCGGTCCCCACCGTACTCCCGGGACGAGAGAGCCTCGAGGACCCTTCGTTCAGGACGGACGAACGCGCCGTTCTACTCGAGCACCGACGGTGGTGGGACGATGAACGGGGACCGGCCGGAGGTGCTCGTCGCGGTCAACAACCCCGATCACGTCGAACAGCTCGTCAGGACGGCGGGCGACCTCGCCAGGGTCAGGGACGCGGGGATCCGGATCGTCACGGTCGTCGTCAAGTCGAACACGTCGCCGGTGGGCATGTTCACCGACGAGACGATCGTCCGGGAGTTCTCGGGTGACCGACGGAAGTTCCTCGAGCGGGCGACGGAGACCGCTCCGGAGGACGTCCCGGTCGAGGGGGAGGTCGTCGTGGCACGGTCGGCCACGCGGGGGATCCTCCGGGCGATCGACGACGCGGAAACGGAAGCGCTCGTGATCGGCTGGCAGGAGCGGACCAGCCGGCGAGAGGCGATCCTCGGGACGACCGTCGACGAGCTCCTCGAACGGGCACCGTGTGACGTCTACGTCGAACACGTCGGCCGGGTCGCCCGGACCGTCGAGACCGTCCTCCTGCCGGTCGCGGGCGGCCCACACGTCCGACCCGGCGCCGCCGTCGCGAAGGCGATCGCTGCCGCGAACGACGCGACCGTCGTCGTCGTCTCGATCGCGACCCCGGGGACGGGAGAGCCGACGGCCAGGGAGGCGATTACCGCCGCGAGTGACGCCGTCACGGAGGCGAGCGGACCGTCCGTTCCGGTCGAAACGCGCGTCGTCGAATCCGCCGACGTCGAGGAGGTTCTGGTCGATCTCGCCGACTCGCACGACGTCCTCGTCTTCGGCGCGACCCGCCACGGTGCGCTCCGCCGGCGACTCGTGGGCTCGATCCCGCGTCGGGTCACGGAGCGGGTGGACCGGACCGTGATTCTCGCCCGTGCGGCGGAGGGACCGGTCCGTCGGCGTCTCTCGGCGTTGTTCGGGCAGGTTCGTTCGGGGTGAGATCGGAGACCGATCCACGGCGGTGAGCGCCGGTTCGGCGCGTCGCCCGAGGTCGCCGGTACAGCACGCGAGCGCGCCCAGGCCGGCGACGCCCGCGGCGGCGCTCCCGTGACGAACGATCGACCGGCCCGTCGGCGACCTCCCTCCCCGTGTCGTCGAATCGGGTTCGTCGGTCGGGTAGCTCGCCGCTGCAGATCCGGCTCGACGACGTGTACGTATCTCGCACGAGCGCCCGCGCCACCGAGCGGCGCTGTCCGGAGTGTAGGGTCCATCCGGCGAACGCGAACACGACGCCGTGTCGACCGGA
>SKXI01000291.1 GCA_007128515.1 Halococcaceae archaeon
GAGTTGTCAGTGCGTGGGACCGGATTTGAACCGGCGGACTCCTACGAGACAGCGCCCTCAACGCTGCGCCGTTGGCCTGGCTTGGCTACCCACGCACCCTGAATCGTGTCGTGTGCACTCCCCAGTATCCTACCGCCCAATAAAGGGCTTTCCATTGCCCCTCCGGCCGTTACGGCCACCACCTCCTCGGCCGGTTTCGAGGGCTCGCGGTTCGGGTCCGGGCCGGGGGGTTCAAACCGGACGGGAGCGTACGAGGACGTATGGCGAAGTACTCGACCGGTGGCTCCTCGGGGTCGGGGGACGCGAACGCCTGCGAACTCTGTGGCGCGACGACCGACTCGCTTCGGCTCGCCACGATCGCCGGCGCGCAGCTCCAGGTCTGTGGGGACTGCGCCCCACACGACGACGCGGCGAAACGGAGCCGCGGCACCTCGACGTCGAGCGGGAGCGAGGGACCGACCGACCGGAAACGGCGTGCCGCTCAGCGGATGGCGAAGGCGTACGACGCGGGCAAGGGCGATCCCACCCACTGGGAGCGCGAGGGAACCGACTACGAGGACGACCCGCTTCCCTACCTCGTCTCCGGCTACGGGGACGTAGCCGAGCAGGCCCGCCAGGACGCAGGGATCCAGACGGACGAACTCGCGGCGGACCTCGACGTCCCCGAGGATCGGATCGTCGCGATCGAACAGGGGCGGGCAGCCAGGGCGGGGATCCCCGGCTCGGTCGTCCGTGCGCTCGAAGAGCGCCTCGACGTCCGGCTGATCGAGGAAGGTTAACCGTTTTCACGCCTGCGCTCTCGGGCTCTGTATGGCCGAACAGCGCGCGAGCGCGGAGCCGTATCGCACCCGATTCGAGGCGACCGTCGAGTCGGTCGAGGGTCACGACCTGACGCTCTCCGAGAGCTACTTCTACGCCGAGGGCGGCGGCCAGCCCGCAGACCGGGGCACGGTCGACGGCGTCGCGGTTTCCGACGTCCAGATCCGGGACGGGACCACGGTTCACACGCTCGCCGAGGAACCCGACCGCTCGCCGGGCGAGACGGTGCTCTGTGAGATCGACGAGACGTTTCGGACGTACTGTATGCGCTCGCACACCGCGAGCCACGTCCTCTACGGGGCGGCGAGGGGTATCCTCTCGGAGCTCGGCTACGGCGGCTTCGACATCGGCGAGCGGAAGGTCCGAATCGACTTCGAGACGACGACCGGGGTCGACGACGCGACGCTGCTCGAACTCGAACGGCTCGCGAACCTCGCCGTCTGGGAGGACAGACCGGTGCGCTGGGAGACGATCCCGGTGGCGGAGGCGCGTGCCCGGGAAGAGGTCGCGTTCAACACGAAGACCGAGGAGGGCGTCTTCGGCGAGGACGAGGGAGTGAGGATCGTCACGGTGGGCCCAGCGGCGGACGGCGACGAGCCGTGGGACGTCGCCGCCTGCGGCGGAACCCACGTCGAGCGGACCGCCGAGATCGGACCGATCGCGGTGCTGGGTCGGGAGAACCCGGGCGAGGGGCTGACCCGGGTCGAACTCGCGGTCGGCCCGACCGCGATCGAGCACCACGCCGAGGTCGCCGGCGCGGCGGTCTCGACCGCGGGGGAACTGGGAATCAGGGTCGAGGACCTCCCGGAGCGGGTGACGGAGCTCCGAGCCGAGATCGAGGAACTCGAGGCCGCGAACCGATCGCTCACCGAACGGCTGATCGACGCCCGTCTCGACTCGATCGATCCGGTCGAGATCGACGGGAACCGCTGGCTCGTGGCATCGGTCGACGGCGAGGGTGACGCGCTCGCCGGCCGCGCGAGATCGATGGCGGGCGAACGGGCCGACGCGGTCGTGCTCGTGAGCGGCGAGAACCCCGCGAACCTCACGGTGGCGACGAATGGAGAGGTCGACGCGGGCGACGTCGTCGCGCGCGTGACCGGCGCGTTCGGCGGCGGCGGCGGTGGCGGCCCCGAGTTCGCACAGGCCGGTGGGATCGCGGCCTCGCCCGAGGAGATCGAGGCGTTCCTCGGCCGATGACCGGGAAACTCGGACCGGAGGCGCTCTCGCGGGTGCTCTCCCGGACGGGTGTCGACCGCGACGACGTGCTCGTCGGTCCGGCCTACGGCGAGGACGCCGCGGTGCTCGCGATCGGGGACGAACGACTGGTCGTGAGCTCCGACCCGATCTCGCTCGCGGCCGAACGCGCCGGGACGATCGCGGTTCACGTCGCTACCAACGACGTGGCCGCCTCGGGTGCCGACCCGCGATTCCTCCAGAGCGTGGTGTTCGTCCCCGACGCCGACCTCCTCGAGACGATCACGGACCAGCTCGATCTGGAGGCCACGGAGCTGGGCGTCGCGATCGTCGGCGGACACACCGAGGTCGCCGAGTACCTCCCGAGACCGCTGCTCGTGCTCACCTGTATGGGTATCGCCGACCGGCCGACGCCGACCTCCGGCGCGGAGCCGGGCGACCGGGTCCTGCTCACGAAGGGCGCGGCGATCGAGGCGACGGCGATCCTCGCGACCGACTTCGGCGACGAGTCGGGGCTCCCGGTGGAGACGCTCGAACGTGGGGAGGCGTTCTTCTCCGAACTCAGCGTGGTCCCCGACGCGCGGATCCTCCGCGAGCACGCGAACGCGATGCACGACCCCACCGAGGCGGGCGTCCTCGGCGGCCTCTACGAACTCGCACACGCGTCGGGCGTTCGGATCGACGTCGAACGGGAGCGGATCGGGATCCGGGAGCCGACAGACGCGCTCTGTTCGGCGCTGGGGATCGATCCACTCCGGGCGTTCGCCTCGGGTGCGCTGCTCGCGACGGTCCCGCCGGCCGACGTGGAGACGGCGCTCGCCTCGCTCTCGGATGCAGGGATCGAGGCGAGCGAGATCGGTCGGGTCCGGGAGGGGGACCCGGCGCTCGTCCTGGACGGGGAGACGATCAGCGAGGTCCCCCGTGAGGCGACGTATCCGCTCTGGGAGTGATAGTGATTGTTGCGACTGTTTACCGGTTCGATCGCCCGACATCGCGTGGTCGATATCGGAACGACTCGCAACAATCACTATGACCCGTCGAACGATCACCTTTTTTCGGTCGGGTTCGATCCCGGAGTATGAAGTTGAACGCGGAACAGCGGGCGATCCGCGACGTCGTTCGGGAGTTCGCCGAGAACGAGATCCGGCCCGGTGCGGCCGAGCGCGACCGCGAGGGGCGCTTTCCCGAGGAGGTCTGGGACGGCCTCGCCGAGTTGGACCTGACCGGGCTGACGGTCCCCGAGGAGTACGGCGGCTTCGACGCCGACCGGACGACCTACAGCCTCGTGAACGAGGCGGTCGCCTACGGCTCGCTCTCGGTCGCGACCGCGCTCTCGGTCCACTGTCTCGCGACCTCCTGCATCGCGCGGTTCGGCTCGGAGACCCAGCGCGAGCGGTGGCTCCCGGAGATGAGCGGGGGGAGACCGGTCGGCGCGTTCGCGCTCTCGGAACCACACGCCGGCTCGAACCCGGCGGCGATGTCGACGGAGGCACGTCGCGACGGCGACGAGTACGTCCTCGAGGGCGAGAAGCAGTGGATCACGAACGGCTCGCGTGCGGGGGTGATCGTCCTCTTCGCGAAGACCGATCGCGAGGACGAGGGTTCGATCACGCAGTTCCTGGTCCCGGCGGACGCGGAGGGGCTGACCGTCGGGAAGAAAGAGGAGAAACTCGGCCTGCGCGCGAGCGACACGACCGCGCTCACGTTCGACGGGGTGCGAATCCCCGAGGAGAACCGGCTCACCGAGGAGGGTCGGGGGCTGAGTGCGGCGCTCTCGATCCTGACCGGCGGACGGATCGGCATCGCGAGCCAGTCCGTGGGGCTGGCGCAGGCGGCCCTCGACGAGGCGGTGGAGTACGGGGGGGAACGCGAGCAGTTCGGCCGGCCGATCGGCGAGTTCCAGGCGATCCGGCACAAACTCGCGGAGATGGCGACGCAGGTGCAGGCCGCACGGCTCCTGACCCGGGAGGCCGCTCGACTCGAGGACACGGGAGAGGACCCGCGTCAGGCCGCGAGCATGGCGAAGTACTTCGCGAGCGAGGCCGCGATGAGCGTGACGAACGAGGCGGTCCAGATCCACGGCGGCTACGGCTACACCACCGACTTCCCCGTCGAGCGCATGTACAGAGACGCGAAGATCACCGAGATCTACGAGGGGACCACGCAGATCCAGAAGGACCTCATCGGACGCGGCCTGTTGGAGGGATAACGCCGGGGGAGACCGCCCCTTCTGTGGCGGTGCGGTGGCCTCGGGTCGCGTGGCGCTCCGCGCCCGCGACCCGAACGGGGGAGGGCTGGAGCGGTCTGCCCGCCGTCGGCAGTCGTCATCGGCTCACGAGTTCCCTCGGTGTCCGCGAACCCGAACCGTCGGACGGGAGACCCACCACGAAACGCGACTCGGCGGGTTTTTGCCCCGAGAGTGACGAGAGCCACGCATGAGACAGCTCGAACCGTACGACGCGATCGTCTACGACCTGGACGGGACGCTCGTCCACCTCGACGTGGACTGGGCGGCGGTCGCTGGCGACGTCGCGACGACGTTCGCCGGGGCGGGTATCGAGGTACTCGACGACGACCTCTGGAGCCTGCGAGAGCGCGCGGCCGAGGCCGACCTCTCCGACGAGGTAGAGGAGATCATCGCCGACCACGAACGCGAGGGCGCGCACAGTTCCGAACGGCTGGCGCTCGCGGATCACGTCTCCGGGGACGACCGCCCGCTCGGCGTCTGTTCGCTCAACTGCGAGGAGGCGTGTTCGATCGCGCTCGACACGCACGGGATCCGCGAGTCGTTCGCCGCGATCGTGGGTCGGGACACCGTCGGCGTCGCGAAACCCGATCCGGAGCCGCTGCTCGCGACGGTCGAGCGGGTCGACTCGACGCCCGAGGAGACGGTCTTCGTCGGCGACACGGACCGCGACGCGCTGACCGCAGAGCGCGCGGGGATGGACTTCTACTACGCGAGCGACCTGCTCTGATGGTGATCGTTGGGACTGTGTACCGGTTCGGTCGCCCGACATCGCGCGGTCGATACCGGAACGACTCGCAACGATCACTATCAGAGGGGGTATCGTAGCCACCCAGCGGTCTCGGTGGCCACTCACCCGATCCACCCTCCCGGTCTCGAGTCGGGAACTCCCCGAACGTCCCCGACACTCCCTACGATCAGTCGTCTTCAGCCGGTTCGGCGGTCGCTTCCGTGGTCTCGGCCGCGTTCCGCCGGGCGTCGCCGCCCCCCGATCGGTCCGAGGCGCGCCGACGGGCGTAGAGGAACGTCGAGACCGCCGTGAGCACCCAGACGACGGCCCCGATACGGATCGCGAACTCGGCTCGTGCGCCCCACGTCGGGAGGTCGGCGCCGGCAGAGGCGACGGCGACGATCGGCGCGCCGACGAGGATCGTGCAGACGAACGTGACCTGCATGACCCAGCCGTAGTCGACGCCCTCCGGGTCGTGGGTCTCGACGAGCTCTGGCACGGGCGGTCTTCGGACGCGAGCGCGCCTAAGCGTATGGGTTCTCCGGGACCAACACGCTTTATGAAGGAGAGGGCTACCCTGGGGGTATGTCACCGACGGTTGCGGACGTACGTGCGCTCGCCGGCGAGCGACCGATCACGATGCTGACCGCCTACGACGCGCCGACCGCGCGGATCGCCGACGAGGCCGGGATCGACGTCCTCCTCGTGGGGGACAGCATGGGCAACACGGCCCTCGGCTACGAGGACACGCTCTCGGTCACGCTTGACGAGGTGCTGAGCCGGACGGCAGCGGTCTCGCGCGCGACGGAGGAGGCGCTCGTCGTCGCCGACATGCCGTTTCTCTCCTTCGGGGTGAGCGAGGAGCGCTCGATCGACAACGCCGGCCGGCTGCTCACCGAGGGTGGCGCGAGCGCGGTGAAACTCGAGTGCGGCTCTCACACCCTCGCGCTCACCGAACGACTCGTCGACCTCGGGATCCCCGTGATGGCCCACCTCGGGCTCACCCCCCAGCGCGTGAACCAGCTCGGCGGGTACGGCCGTCAGGGCACCTCCCAGGAGGCAGCCGAACGGATCGCCGACCTCGCCCACGAGCACGAGGAGGCCGGCGCGTTCTCGCTCGTCCTCGAGCACGTCCCCGCGAACCTGGCGGCCGCGGTCACGGGGGAGCTCTCGATCCCGACGATCGGCATCGGTGCGGGACCGGACTGCGACGGACAGGTGCTCGTCGTGAACGACGTGATCGGACTCGGCGAGTGGTCGCCGCCGTTCTCGAAACGCTTCGGTGACGTCGGCGACGAGATGGAGCGCGCCATCGCCGCCTACTGCGAGGCAGTCGCCTCCGGCGAGTTCCCCGCACCCGAGCACGGCCACGTCGAAGAGGGGTTAGACGAGCTCTACTGAGCCCCGAGGAACCCCGAGACCACCGCGTTGAACGCGTCCGGACGGTCGAGCATCACGAGGTGGGCGGCCTCGGGGATCGTCTCGTACTCGCAGTCGGGCATCTCGTCGGCGAGATACCGGTGGTACGACGGTGGTGTGAGGGGGTCATCGGAGCCACAGACGGCGAGCGAGGGGACGTCGATCCCCGAGAGTTCGTCACGAACGTCGAAGCCGTGACAGCTCTCGAAGTCACGGCGGACGACCGCCTGTCCACACGCCAGCATCGCCCGCTTCGATCCCTCGATCAGTCGCTCGTCGGCTCCCTCGCTCAGGAAGTGACCCGGCTCGTGGAGGAACTCCACGGCTCGCTCGAAGTCCGTCTCGAGCCACTCCCGTAGGTCCTCCAGTACCGAGAGCCTCGCGCCCGTTCCCACGAGAACGAGCCTCTCGATCTCTACCTCCCGATGGAGCGCGACGTGGAGACAGACCGCGCCACCGAGCGAGTTCCCGACGAGCGTGCGAGAACCGGTCTCCTCCGCGACGGCGACGACGTCGCCCGCGTACGCCGAGAACGTCTCCCAGCCCGGCTCGGCGACGACGTCGTCGCTGTCCCCGTGGCCGCTCAGATCCATCGTGACGACCGGGAACTCGTCGGCGAGCCGCGCCTGTGACTTCCAGACGGCGCGAGAGCCGCCACTTCCGTGGACGAAGACGGCCCCCGGACCGGCACCGTCCCGATCGTGGACGTCGTAGGCGATGGACCGGCCCTCGATGGTGACTGTGTGCATACGTACCAATCGTCCGTCCGACGGTATAAACCGTAGTGCGAGCGCGACCCGCCACGGCCGCGCCACCGAGAGCGTCATTAGGCTGTGGAACCACGAAACTACCGAACGCGGAAAACCGCCGGAGGGCGTGCTACTGCGTGCGACAGATTCTTATACTTTCAACCCTTACCTGGGGTTAGTTAGATGGTCTCGATAGACATTCAGCAGTCCGAGGAACCGATGGTGCGCCGCTACGAGTACGAGGGGTCGTCGATCGTCGTCGCCGACGTCGGATCGGCGGAGGGAGCGACCGTCGACGTGGTCGACGGGACCGCGGTCGTGGTCGTCCCGGAGGAGGGAGGCGACCGCCAGTACGAGATCGACCTCCCCGGCGAGGAAGCGAAAGCGGTTATGAGAAACGGCGTCGTCACGGTCGAGATAGAGCGATGAAACTCACGGTCAAGCCACTCAAGCAGAAGGACGCCGGCCGCGGGCTGGCTGCGGTCGACCGGGCGGCGATGAACGAGATCGGCCTCGAGAACGGCGATTACATCGTCCTCGAGGGTCAGGGAGGGCGCGCGGTCGCGCGCGTCTGGCCCGGCTACCCCGAGGACGAGGGCCGCGGCGTCGTCCGGATCGACGGGCGACTCCGCCAGGAGGCGGGCGTCGGTATCGACGATCGCATCACGGTGGAGAAGGCGGACGTCTCGCCCGCGACACGGGTGACCGTCGCCACCCCACAGAACCTCCGGATCCAGGGCAACATCGGACCCCTGGTCAGGGACCGGCTCTCCGGACAGGCGATCACGAAGGGCCAGACCGTGCGCGTCGGCTTCGGGATCGGCCCGATGGCAGGCGGGTCGGGCAGGGAGATCCCGCTGAAGATCGCGGACACCAGCCCGGACGGGACGGTCGTCGTCACGGACTCGACCGAGATCAGGATCAGCGAGAAGCCAGCCGAACAGATCAGGGAGGACGTCTCCGGCTCGCCCTCGATCAGCTACGAGGACATCGGCGGCCTGGACAAGGAGCTCGAGCAGGTCCGGGAGATGATCGAGCTGCCGATGCGTCACCCCGAGCTGTTCGAACAGCTCGGCATCGAACCGCCGAAGGGCGTCCTGCTCCACGGCCCGCCCGGCACCGGAAAGACGCTGATGGCCAAAGCGGTGGCCAACGAGATCGACGCCTACTTCACCGACATCTCCGGGCCGGAGATCATGTCGAAGTACTACGGCGAGTCGGAAGAACAGCTCCGGGAGGTGTTCGAGGAGGCGGCCGAGAACGCGCCCGCGATCGTCTTCCTCGACGAACTCGACTCGATCGCGCCCAAGCGCTCGGAGACGACCGGCGACGTCGAACGTCGCGTGGTGGCTCAGCTGCTCAGCCTGATGGACGGCCTCGACGAGCGCGGCGAGGTGATCGTCATCGGGGCGACCAACCGTGTCGACTCGCTCGACACCGCGCTTCGACGGGGTGGCCGGTTCGACCGCGAGATCGAGATCGGCGTCCCGGACAAGGACGGCCGCACGGAGATCCTGCAGGTCCACACGAGGGGGATGCCCCTGGCCGAGGGTATCGAGCTAGAGCGCTACTCGGAGAACACCCACGGATTCGTCGGCGCGGATTTAGAGAGCCTGGCGAAGGAGGCAGCGATGAACGCCCTGCGGCGGATCCGGCCCGAACTCGACCTCGAGGAGGAGGAGATCGACGCGGAGATCCTCCAGCGGCTGCGCGTGACGGAGGAGGACTTCCGCGACGCGCTGCGTGGGATCGAGCCCTCGGCGCTCCGGGAGGTGTTCGTCGAGGTTCCGGACGTCTCCTGGGAGCGCGTCGGCGGTCTGGAGGACACCAAAGAGCGCCTGCGTGAGACGATCCAGTGGCCGCTCGAGTACCCCGAGGTGTTCTCCGCGATGGACCTCGACGCGGCGAAGGGTGTCCTCCTCTACGGGCCGCCAGGCACCGGGAAGACGCTGCTCGCGAAGGCGGTCGCGAACGAGGCCGAGTCGAACTTCATCTCGGTGAAGGGGCCCGAGCTGCTCAACAAGTTCGTCGGCGAGTCGGAGAAGGGAGTCAGGGAAGTGTTCAGCAA
>SKXI01000339.1 GCA_007128515.1 Halococcaceae archaeon
GCGACCTCCGCGAGCACCGCCACGCCCGAGGCGTTGTCGAGCGCTCCCTCGCTGATGTCGTGGCCGTCGACGTGCGCCCCGACCAGGACCTCCCTCCCTGTCGCTGGCCCGACGGTCCCGATCGTGTTCCGGGAGGTCCCCTCACCGACGGTCACGTCGACGCTCACCTCCCCCTCGATCGCTCCCGCTCGGGCGTACTCCGCGAGACGTTCGCCCTCCTCGGCGCTGATCCCGATCGCCGGGAGCGGTCCCATCACGTCGGTGCCGCCGCCGAGCGATCCGGTCGGCGGCAGACAGCCCGGAACGTGGTTCTGGTAGACGAACGCGACCGCGCCGGCCTCGTAGGCTCGGAAGTACTTCTCGCGGCGGTGCATCCAGCGGTGGTGGCTCGGGGCGTCCGAACGCGCGACGACGATCGTCCCCTCCAGGTCCGCGCGCTCGAAGTCGCCGGGGAGGCCGTAACCGAGGTGGACGACCTCCCCCGCTGCCTCGCCCGCCGGACTCCCGGGCAGCGAGATCACGTCGAACGTGCGTTCTCTCGGGACGTCGATCGAGAACCGTGAGGAACCACGCTCCCACCGGGGGATCTCGAACTCGTGGGCGTGGACGTCGCGCACTCCGATCTCCTCGAACGTCTCCGCGAGTCGCTCGTGGCCAGCGCGCTCACCCTCGCTCGCGGCGAGGCGAGAGCCGATCTCCGAGAGGTCGAACAGCAGGTCCCGTCCCAGCGAGGAGGTGTAGCTCTCGCCGATCCAGTCGGTCCGGTCCATGCCGGGCGCTCTCCCAGGGCACGTATAACCGCTGAGGTAGGAGACAGATCGACCGGCAGCGGCCGGTTCTTATCGACGCCCAACGACCCCCGGCCATGACGGATGCCACGCTCGCGCTCGCGGGGGACGCCATCGTCACCCAGCGCCTCCGGACCAGAGCCGACCCCGGACTCGACCGCCTCGTCGAGACGATCCGCGGGGCTGACGCCGCCGTCACGAACCTCGAGGTGTTGCTCACCGACGGTGATGGGATCCCGGCCGCACGCTCCGGAGGGACGTACATGGACGCTCCGTCCTGGGTCGCCGACGAACTCTCCTGGATGGGCTTCGACCTCCTCGCGGCCGCGACGAACCACGCCGGCGACCTCTCGATACCTGGAATGGAACTGACAATGCGGGCGCTGGACGGGCGAGCGATTCCCTACGCGGGACTGGGCGAAAGCCTCGCTGCGGCGCGCGCACCAGCGTACACGGAGCGGCCCTGCGGTCGGGTCGGCCTCGTCGCCGCAACGACCAGTTTCGTTCCGGGGACCGAAGCCGGCCACCAGCGACCCGACGCGCCCGGTCGACCCGGGGTCTCTCCGCTACGCCTGGAGACGACCTACGAGGTCCCGGCGGAGACGTACGACCTGGTGGCCGGCCTCGCCGCCGACATCGGCCTCGAGGACCCGAGAGAGCGCTACCGCGACCTCGGGTTCCCGGTCGACGGCGACGACTCGGAGGGGTTTCACTTCCCGAACCTCCGGGGTGCGGACGTCGTCTTCGAGGAGGCGGAGGACTTCGGGATCCGCCGCGAGGTGAACGGGGAGGACGCGACGGCGATTTTGGCTCGGATCGAGGCGGCGACCCGACAGGCGGACCTCGTCGTCGCGAGCCTCCACGTCCACGAGGGAGCCGAGGGTCACCGAAACGACCACTCCGTCCCGGCCTTCCTCGAACGCTTCGCCCGCGACTGTGTCGACGCTGGCGCGGACGTCGTCTTCAGTCACGGGCCGCACCTGGTTCGTGGGATCGAACTCCACGAGGGCGCTCCCGTGCTCTACAGCCTCGGGAACCTCGCGATGCAGAACGAGACGATACCGACCCAGCCGACCGACCTCTACGACCGTTACGACCTCGACGACGACGCGCTCCCCGCCGACCTCTACGACGCCCGCACGGAGCGCGAGGGCGAGCGGATCGGCTTCCTCGCCGACGAGTGGTTCTGGCTGAGCGTCGTTCCGGTCTGTCGGTTCGAGGACGGCGAGATCGAGCGGATCGACCTCCACCCGATCGATCTCGGGTTCGAGGAGCCACGGTCGGGTCGGGGGTACCCTCGATACGCGGACGCGGAAACGGGTGAACGGATCGTCGAGCGACTCTCCGCGCTCTCGGAGCCGTACGACACCGACGTACTCTACGAGGAGGGGCGCGGGAGGGTTCGAATTTCGTAACCGGACTACGTCTTTCGTACCGATTCGGGGCGCTTATTACGACGAGCGAACTCCCACCGAACGAATGAGCGACGAGCAGCGGACCATCCTGCTGATCGGGAGCGGGCCGATCCAGATCGGGCAGGCAGCGGAGTTCGATTACTCGGGCGCACAGGCCTGTCGTGCGCTCGCGGAAGAGGGCGCGCGCGTCGTCCTGGTGAACTCGAACCCGGCGACGATCATGACCGACCCGGAGATGGCGGATCGGGTCTACATCGAGCCGATCACCACCGAGGCGATCGCCGAAATCATCCGAAAAGAGGAGCCTGACGGCGTCATCGCGGGTCTCGGCGGACAGACGGGACTCAACGTCACCGCCGAGCTCGCCGAGGAGGGCGTCCTCGAGAGCTACGACGTCGAGATCATGGGCACCCCACTCGAGACGATCTACGCGACCGAGGACCGCGAACTGTTCCGACAGCGGATGGCGTCGATCGGCCAGCCGGTCCCCCAGTCGACGACGATCTCGCTCGACGAGGGCGAGTCGGTCACCGACTTCGACGAGGATGCGTTCCGGAACCGGGTCGAACGCGCCGTCGAGTCGGTCGGCGGGCTGCCCGTCATCGCCCGGACGACGTACACGCTCGGCGGGTCGGGTTCTGGCGTCGTCGGCGAGATGGACGAGCTCGTCGAGCGGGTCCGTCGCGGTCTCAGGCTCTCGCGGAACAACGAGGTCCTGATCACCGAGTCGATCGCCGGCTGGATCGAACTCGAGTACGAGGTGATGCGCGACGCCGACGACTCCTGTATCATCATCTGCAACATGGAGAACGTCGATCCGATGGGGATCCACACGGGGGAATCGACGGTCGTCACCCCCTCGCAGGTGATCCCGGACGACGGCCACCAGGAGATGCGCACCGCGGCGCTCGACGTCATCCGCGAGCTCGGCATCCAGGGCGGCTGCAACATCCAGTTCGCCTGGCGCGACGACGGCTCGCCGGGCGGGGAGTACCGGGTCGTGGAGGTGAACCCCAGGGTCTCTCGTTCGTCGGCGCTCGCCTCGAAGGCCACCGGGTATCCGATCGCCCGCGTGACCGCGAAGGTCGCGCTCGGGAAACGGCTCCACGAGATCGAAAACGAGATCACCGGCGAGACGACGGCGGCGTTCGAACCCGCCATCGACTACGTCGTCACGAAGGTCCCACGGTGGCCGAAGGACAAGTTCACCGACGTCGACTTCACCCTCGGTACGGCGATGAAGAGCACTGGCGAGGCGATGGCGATCGGCCGGACGTTCGAGGAGAGCCTGCTGAAGGCGCTCCGGTCGACCGAGTACGAGCCGGCGGCCGACTGGGCGGAGGTCGAGAACGACGAGCTCGAATCGAGCTACCTCGAGGCGCCGACGCCGGATCGCCCGTACGCGATCTTCGAGGCGTTCGAACGCGGGTACTCCGTACCGGACGTCGCCGCCCTCACCGGCATCCACGAGTGGTATCTCGAACGGTACGCGAACATCGCCGAGGCGACGCTCGCGGCCAGTGAGGGCGAGTTCGCCGCCGCGGCGGGCGCCGGCCTGACGAACCGCGCGGTCGCAGCTATCGGAGGGACCGAGGTCGAGGCGGTCGAGGCGGTCGCGCCCGACCGATCGTACAAACAGGTCGACACCTGTGCGGGCGAGTTCGCCGCTTCCACCCCCTACTACTACTCGACGCGCGACCTCGGCGACAGGTTGGGGAGAGACGAGGTCCAGGTCGACCGCGAGGTCGAGAGCGTCGTCGTCGTCGGCGGCGGGCCGATCCGGATCGGCCAGGGCGTCGAGTTCGACTACTGTGCGGTCCACGCGGTGCGCGCGCTGCGCGAGATGGGCATCGAGGCACACGTCGTCAACAACAACCCGGAGACCGTCTCGACGGACTACGACACGAGCGACGGGCTGTTCTTCGAGCCCATCACCGCCGAGGAGGTCGCGGACGTGATCGAGGCGACCGGTGCGGACGGGGTGATGGTCCAGTTCGGCGGCCAGACATCGGTGAACGTCGGTGAGCCGCTCGAAGCGGAACTCGACCGGCGTGGACTCGACTGCGCGGTGCTCGGGACCTCCGTCGAGGCGATGGACCTCGCGGAGGACCGCGACAGGTTCAACGCGCTGATGGACGAACTGGAGATCACCCAGCCGAGGGGCGCGACGGCGCGAAGCGAGCGGGAGGCGCTCACGCTCGCCCACGAGATCGGCTATCCCGTGCTCGTCAGGCCCTCCTACGTGCTCGGCGGGCGGGCGATGGAGATCGTCTACGACGACGAGGAACTCGAGACCTACATCGAGGAGGCGGTGCGGGTGAGCCCCGACAGACCGATCCTGATCGACGAGTTCCTGCAGGACGCGATCGAACTCGACGTCGACGCCGTCGCCGACGGCGAGGACGTGCTCATCGGTGGGATCATGGAGCACATCGAGTCCGCGGGGGTCCACTCGGGGGACTCGGCGTGCATGATTCCACCCCGATCGCTCGACGCGGAGACGCTCGCCCGCGTTCGCGAGGTGACCGAGGAGATCGCCCGGGGGCTCCAGACGGTCGGTCTGCTCAACGTACAGCTCGCGGTCAAAGACGGCTCCGTCTACGTCCTCGAGGCGAACCCCAGATCATCGAGGACGGTGCCGTTCGTCTCGAAGGCGACGGGCGTCCCGATCGCGAAAGTAGCCGCGCAGGTGATGGCGGGGGCCTCGCTCGCCGACCTCGGCGTCGAGGAAGGGATCCCCGAGCACGTGAGCGTGAAGGAGGTGCTGCTTCCGTTCGACCGACTGCCGGGAAGCGACCCACGGCTCGGCCCGGAGATGAAGTCCACGGGCGAGGTGATGGGCACCGCCGAGAGCTTCGGAAAGGCCTACGACAAGGCCCAGGACGCGACCGGAAAGCCGATCCCGAAGGGAGGGATCGTGGCGATCGACCTCTCGGCGGAGTCGTTCCCCGACCCGGACACCGACGAGGGAGAGACGCTCGTCGCCCGGTTCGGAGAGCACTTCGAGTTCTCGGAGGCGGTCGACCTAATGAGCGCCGCGCGCGAGGGGAACCTCGACCTGATCGTCTCCCGGGACCGCGACCTGCTCGAGGTCGCGGTCGAGGAGGAGATCACCTACTTCTCGACGCCGGCGAGCGCGCGTGCGGCGCTCGACGCGATCGAGGCCGCCGACGAGAGCTCGTCGGTACTGGCGGTGAGCGACAGACCGCTCGTCGCCGGGACCTGGGGTCACACGTCGACGAACTCGTCGTAGAACTCCGCCGGGAGGTTCTCTCGCTCCCAGGCCGCTCGCTCCGCCTCGCCGAGCGTGCTCGCCCAGAGCGTGAGCAGCGTGACGAAGAACGAACCGCCGAACAGCAGGATCAACAGCGCGTCGAGAAGCGGCGAGAACGAGAAGTCGAGCAGCCCCGCGCGAAGCGCCCCGGGTGCGGAACCGAAGGCGAGCCAGCGGCCGGCGAGCGGGGCGAGACCCGCCGTGAGGATCGGATAGAGCGTCGCGTTCAGGACGGGCCCGCCCCTCGCGAGGACGAACGCGAGCGCGAACCACCCCCAGCAGGCCAACGCGGCGACGACGCCCGACCAGCGGCGCGCGCCGGCGACCTCGGTACCGGGTGCGAGCGCGTCGATCCCGCCGAAGAAGACGACTGCGGCGCCGAAGTAGCCGGCCCAGAACGCGAGGACGCCGAGACTGATCACGAGCGCGTGTCCGAGGCGACTCTCCCCGGCGAACCCGGCGAGCGCGGGCGTCTCCATAGCTCGTCTCTCGCCGAGAGCGAGTTGAACGTTGCGAGGGACGATCGCTACGTTTTTATGATACGTCTTCGAGGAGAGGCCACGGGTGTGTAGTTCAGTCCGGAAGAACTCCTGAACTGAGGAGGAAGGTGGCGGGCGCGGCGCGCGACGTGCCCGACGTGGCGATGGGGCGTCGGTCAGGCGGCCCGGGGTTCGAGTCCTCGCGCACCCATTTCACTCCCTGAGCGCTTCGACCGGCGGGACCGACGCGGCCTTCCAGGCCGGGTAGAGCCCGCTCACGACGCTGATCAGGACGCCGAAGGCGAACGCCCCGACGAGGTAGAGCGCGTTCGTCGGATCGAGGACGACCCCGGGTTCGACCGGCGAGAACAGGGTGAGTCCCGCGACGAGCAGTCCCGTGAGTACGACGCCGGCGAGACCGCCGACGACGCCGAGCAGACCGGCTTCGACCAGCAACGTCGCCATCACCTCGCGCTTTCGCACGCCGACGGCCCTGAGGACGCCGATCTCCGTCCGGCGCTCGATCGTGCTCATCAGCATCACGTTCAGGATGGAGACGCCCGCGACGACCAGCGAGATGGCGCCCAGCCCGAGGAGGAATCCCGAGAGCAGGCCGAAAAAGTCCTCGACGTCCTCGACGACCGCCGTGAGTTCGAAGACGTCGACGCGGTCCTCGCGGGCGTTGACCGTCTCCCTGACCGCCTCCGCGATCAACGTCGCCTCCGCGCCGGAGTCCGCCTCGACGATCACCTGGTCGTAGCCCGCATCGGAGAAGGCCGACTCCGGGAGGAGCACCGCGCCGTCGGGCGCGGCGGGGGTGAACCCCTCGGTCGGTTCGAGGACGGCGACGACCCGCAGATCGACACCCTCGACTGTGACGACGCTTCCCGCGTCGGCGTCGAGCGTCTCCGCGACGTCCGCGCCGAGGATGGCACCCTGTCGGTGTCGGTCGGGGAGCCGGCCCTCGGCGGCGACGTACACCTCGCCAGGACGGTCGATGCCGTAGACGGTGGCGAACGTCGACTCGCTCCCGCGCGAGAGCTGTGCGCCGTCGGTCTTGAGCGGGGCGACGCCTGCGTCACCGGCGACCCGCTCGATCGCACCGACGTCGCGGGCGGTGAGCTCCTCGACGCCCTCGTCCGCGTTCGGCGTGATCACGATCTGGTTGCCGATGTCCCCGATCGCGTCGTCCGCCGAGAGCGCGAGGACGTTCCCGAAGATGCCCAGCGAGGCGATGGCGAGGACACCGATGCAGATGCCGAGACAGGCGAGCGCCGACCGCAGCCGGTGACGCGAGAGGTTCCGCCGAGCCATCAGCGCGGCGGGCAGACGGCGATCGAGCGGATCGAGGCGGCTCACGCGAGCACCCCGTCCTCGATCCGAACGACTCGGTCGGCGTAGGCCTCGAGGTCGGGGTCGTGGGTGACGGCGACGACCGCGACGTCCTCCGCACAGATCGCCCGCAGTTCGTCGAGGATGCGCTCGCCGGTCTCGGTGTCCAGGTTACCCGTCGGCTCGTCGGCGAGCACGAGCGTCGGTTCGTTGACGAGGGCCCTCGCGATCGCGACGCGCTGTTTCTGCCCGCCGGAGAGTTCGCTCGGCCGGTGGGTCAGGCGGTCGCCGAGGCCGAACCGCGAGAGCAGCGCCGCCGCCCGGCCGTCGTCGCCCGAATCGAACATCGTCGGGAGCGCGACGTTCTCGACGGCGGTGAGCGTCGGGATCAGGTGGAACTCCTGGAAGACGAAGCCGACGAACTCCTTGCGCGCGAGCGTCCGGCCGCGGTCTTCGAGGCGGGTCACGTCCGTCCCGTCGAGGTATCGGGCGCCCTCGGTCGGGTCGTCGAGCAGGCCGAGTACGTTGAGCATCGTCGACTTCCCGCTGCCGGAGGGACCCATGACGGCGACGAACTCGCCGGGTTCGATCGCGAAGTCCACGTCCGAGAGCGCCGTGACGACCTCGCCGCCGCCGTCGTACCGTTTCGTGACGCCGACGAGCTCAGCGCTCGCCACGACCTCTCCTCCACGCGAGCGCCCCGACGACCGCCGCGACGGCCAGCGCGAGCGTTCCGAGGAGCACTCCCCAGCCGAGCCGGTCGGTGAACCCGGCGGTCTCGGCCTCATCGCGGTCCTCGATCGGTAGCTCCACCGTCTCGGTGTAGCCGACGCCGCCGTCCGTGTAGCCGATCTCGACCGGCACCGTCTCCCGGTCCCCGACCTCCGCGGTGAGCTCGAACGGGACGAAGTCGCTCTCGCCGACGCTCCCGACGAAGTAGTCGCGCTGCGGATAGGTCGGGGAGACTCCCTCCGCCTCGCCGACGCTCGCGACGACGCCCGAGAGCTCCGCGCTTCCGGTGTTGCCGACCGTCGCGCTCACCCGCACGGCGTCGCCATCGCGCGTGACGTCCGCATCGGTGACGGTCATCTCCCCCCGCCCGGGCGGGTAGGTGAGGGTCGTCTCGGCCTGGCCGGAGCCGGTGGTGAGGTCGTACTCGACGTCGATCGTGACCGCTCGCTGCTCCGAAACGGTCCCGAGGTCCACGACCACACGTTCGGTCTCTCCGGGGGCGAGCGGACCGACCGGCGTCCGTGCGAGCGTCTCCCCGTCGACGCTCGGGACGACCGTCACGCGCTCGGCGGCGACGGTCCCGGGGTTCGAGACCGTCACCGTCACCGGTGCGTCGAACGACGGCTCGTCGCCCTCGTCGTCCGCTCCGCCGTCGAGGATCGCCGTCAGGTCGTCGCCGCCCTCCTCCGCCTCGCTCGCCCGATCGCCCGCCCTCGCGCTCACCTCGATCGACTCCTCCGCTTCGGTGACGGCCACCGACAGCGGCACGCCCACCGTCACGGTCTCGCCGTTCTCGTCCTCGCCTTCCGCCTCGACTCGGAGGTCACGCTCGCCCGCCTCCTCGAAGGTCAGCGAGAGCGAGACGGCGAGGTCGTCGCCCGGCGAGAGCGCGCCCGGTCCGGTCGCCTCCGCGAGCGTCTCCCCGTCCTCGACGACCGAGACGCTCGTCACGTCGACCGCCGAGGGACTGACACCGGAGTTCGCGACCGTCGCGTTCACCGTCACCGGTTCGCCGACGGCCGGCCGGTCGGTCGAGACACTCGTGTCCGTGATCGTCATCCGGGCGTCGGGGACCGCGCCGACGGCGACCGCGGCGACACAGAGAACACAGAGCGCCACGACCGCCGTCACTCCTGGTTTCACTACGGTACTGACAGGGGGCAGC
>SKXI01000377.1 GCA_007128515.1 Halococcaceae archaeon
CGATATCTCGAGTTGTCTCGTGGATAAGTAAGTATCGGAACACTGTCCAGTAACCTGATGCACGACGCAACACGTCGACGTGTCCTACGACTGGGCGGCGGAATCGCACTCGTCGGAATGGCCGGCTGTCTCGGTGACGACGACGATCCGGAGACCGGCGACGACGGCGACGACGACGAGTACGGGGACGACGACCACGACGATGATGATGACGAGTACGGGGACGACGACCACGACGATGACGACGAGTACGGGGACGACGATGACGAGAACGGTACGAAGGTGGGCGACGAGGCCCCCGACGTCGAACTCGAGACGCCGGACGGCGAGACGATCACGATCGGACCGATCGAGAAGCCGACGATCGTCCTCCTCGTCGACATCCACTCCGAGCACGGCAAGGAACAGTCCCGAACGATCGCCGACTTCCACGAGGAGTACGGCGACAGCGCGTCCGTGGTGACGCTCAACACGAACCTCGACGCCTCGATGGACGACCTCCGGGCGTTCGCCGACGAGTACGGCGGCGACTGGGACCACGCGATGTGCGACGAGGAGACCATAGAGACCTACCGACCGCACGCGACGGTGACGGTCTGTGTCTACGACGAGGACGGAATCCTCGTCTTCAGACACGACGGCGAGATCACCTACGAGTCGATCGAGGCGACCGTCGAGGGCTACCTCGGCGGTCACTGATACGGTCTGCTGTAACGTTTTACCGACGCAACTCCAGGACGGTCGCCGTCGGGCCGGTACTGACGGACAGCAGTCCGCACGAATCGCGCTGACCTCGGGCGCGAAGCGTTGTTCTTAAGGCACGAACCAGTCTCGGTGAGTGTATGAGCAACGACGATGAGGCCGCGGTAGCAGACGCGGACGAGGAGTTCGACGCGGAGACCACCGAGGACCCGGGAGAGCCCGCGGCCGAGGAGGACGCCGACGAGAGCGCTGATGAGGACGCGGGAGAGCCCGCGGCCGAGGAGGACGCCGACGGGAGCGGCCTGCAGGAGGGGGAGTTCGTCCGGGTCGCCTACACCGCACGCACCGTCGAGAACGACACGCTCGTCGATACGACCGACCTCGAGGTCGCGGAGGACGAGGGTGTCGACGTGGAGAACCGAACGATCGAGCCGCGCGTGATCACGCTCGGTGCCGGGCACCTCTTTCCCTCCGTCGAGTCCGACATCGTCGGCAAGGAGGTCGGCGACTCCGGGAGCGTCACGGTGCCGGCCACGGAGGCGTTCGGCGAGTTCGACCCCGACGACGTGAGGACCGTGAGCGTCGAGAAGCTCCCCGAGGACGAGCGGTATCCCGGCGCACACGTCGACATCGACGGCCGGCACGGTCACGTCGAGACCGTCATCGGCGGACGCGCGCGTGTGGACTTCAACCACCCGCTGGCGGGTGAATCGATCGAGTACGAGTACGAGATCGTCGGCGACGTCGAGGACCGCGTCGAGCGTGCCGAGGGGATGCTCTCGATGTACGTCGACGCCGACCTCGAGATGTGGATCGAGACGCAAGAGGAGGAGGAGGAGGTCGAGGTCGAAGCCGACGACGAGGACGAGGACGACGAGTCCGAAACGGAAACGGAAACGGAAACGGTCGAGTACGAGACGCTCGTCATCGAGTCCACGCCACAGCTCGCGATGAACCAGCAGTGGCTCTTCCAGAAACAGCAGATCGCCCAGGAGCTGATGGACCGGCTCGACCTCGACCGCGTCGTCGTCCAGGAGACGTTCGAGGGGATGGGTGGTATGGGCGGCCTCGGCGGCATGGGCGGCCTCGGCGACATCGAGGCGGCGCTCGACGACGTGGACGTCGATGCCGACGAGATCCTGGAGGAGATCGAAGGTGAGGGCGACCTCGATCTCGGCGAGACCCCGGAGGAGATCGAAGGGGAGGACGCCCTCGATCTCGACGAGACCGAGGAGGTCGAGGTCGGGGATGTCGGCGCCGAGGACGTGACCGAGGAGTAGCCCCCGTTCTCGTACGGACTGCTGTACCTGTCTACCGCTCAGATCGAGGGGCAGGTTACCGGTCTGACCGGTACGGACGTACAGCAGTCCGTCTCAGGCGATATCGCGGCTGGTGTCGATCTCGACGCGCTCTTCGAGGCTCAGTTTGATGGTCTCGTCGAGCGCGCTCGATCCTCTGAACTTCGGGACGGCGAGTCTGTTCTCGATCGCCTCGCCGCTCACCCGGGTCTCGAGTTCGAAGACCGCGTCCGCCATGTACGCCGTGACGTCGCGGTTATCGGGGACCGCACGGCCGTCGAGACCGTGGAGGAACGCGAGGCTTCCCGTGTTCACCATGGCGGTCTGGAGGGTGTTCATGAAGTGCTGGTAGCGGGAGACGCCCTCCCGCTCGAGGACGTCGACGGGATCGACGATCAGGTTCGAGCCCTCGGGCAACGCCCGGATGAGCCGGTTGACGTGGTCGAGCGGGGCGTCGGCGTCGATTCGCCGCACGGTCGCGTTCCCCGTTCGTGCGGGCGTCCGATCGATGGCGTCCTGGACCGCCTCGGCCGATCGCTGGGTGCTCAGGTAGAGCGTCACGCGCGAGGCGGTGAGTTCGTACAGCAGGAGTTCGGACTGGCTCGCCGGCGGGGCGGTGATCGCGACCACGCTGCCCGCCGGGATGCCGCCGCTCAGCTTGCGGTCGAGCACGTCGATCCCGGTCGGGAGCACTCGCGATCTCACTCTTTCGTATCACACTTCCGGATATGTTAAACGTTTCGTCGGTTCGCCTCCGTTGGAGGGTCCCTACACCGTGGATGGCAGGGCGATCCGCACCGGCGGACGGACCGCGGGATTTTAGTCCCCGTACGCCGCTTTCCAGTCAATGCGGCACGACCACGTGCTCAGTACGAAACAGTTCTCGCGGTCGGAGATCGAGGCGGTCCTCGACCGGGCCGCCGAGATCGACGCCGATCCCGGTTCGGTCGCCGACCGTCACGCGGGAACGCTCCTCGGCCTGCTCTTCTTCGAGCCGAGCACGCGAACGAAGATGAGCTTCGAGGCCGCGATCAAACGTCTCGGCGGGGAGGTCGTCGACATCGGACCGGTCGGCGCCTCGAGCGTGGAGAAAGGGGAGACGCTCGCCGACACCGTTCGGGTCGTCGAAGGCTACGCCGACGCGCTGGTGCTCAGACACCCCTCCGAGGGCGCCGCGCGGATGGCGAGCGAGTTCGTCTCGGTGCCCGTCCTGAACGCGGGCGACGGCGCGGGCCAGCACCCGACCCAGACGCTGCTCGACCTCTACACGATCCGCGAACGCGTCGGGCTGACCGACATCACGATCGGGATCATGGGCGACCTGAAGTACGGCCGGACGGTCCACTCGCTGGCCGAGGCGCTCACCCGGTTCGACGTCTCCCAGCACTTCATCAGCCCGGAGAGCCTCTCGCTGCCGACGAACGTCCGCTACGACCTCCACGAGTCGGGCGCCCAGGTGCGCGAACACACCGAGCTCGACGCGGTGCTGCCGGAACTCGACGTGCTCTACGTCACCCGGATCCAACGCGAGCGCTTCCCCGACGAGAACGAGTACCGTGCCGTCGCCGGCGAGTTCGGCATCGATCGGAACACGCTCGCGGCCGCGAACGAGGACCTCGCGGTGATGCATCCCCTGCCGAGGGTCGACGAGGTGGCTCCGGACCTCGATTCGACCCCCCACGCGCGGTACTTCGAACAGGCACACAACGGCGTCCCGGTGCGGATGGCGCTGCTCGACACGCTCCTCTCATGAGTCAGGACGACGACCACCAGCTACGGGTCAGCAAGATCAGGGACGGCACCGTCATCGACCACGTCACCGCGGGCCGCGCGCTCACGGTGCTCGCGATACTCGACATCGACGGCTCCGGCGACGAGACCGTGAGCGTCGCGATGAACGTCCCGTCGGGGGAGACCGGCCGGAAGGACATCGTGAAGGTCGAGGGCCGGGAGTTGAACCAGGACGAAGTCGACGTGCTCTCGTTGATCGCCCCTGAGGCCACGATCAACATCGTCCGCGAGTACGAGGTCGTCGAGAAGAG
This sequence comes from Halococcaceae archaeon, assembly GCA_007128515.1. GTDB lineage: Archaea > Halobacteriota > Halobacteria > Halobacteriales > Halalkalicoccaceae > Natronorarus. The sequence goes on from SKXI01000377.1 coordinate 4,043, forward strand.
CCGCGTCGACAGGCCGGAGGTGGTACTCGGCGTCCTCTCGTGTCCGAACCGCAACTGCATCAGCGCCGGCGCGGAGCCCATCGAGTCGCGCTTTTCGGTCCTCACGGACGGCGTCCGGTGTGCCTACTGCGAGACGATCATCAGGGCGGAACTGGCCGAGCACATCGACGTCGGATGAAGGGGTGACGTTTTGCACCTCCGGGCCCGCTAGATCCCATGGAACGACGCCGTCCCAGCCGACGGGGCTTTCTCGCGCTCGCTGCCGGCCTCACGGCCGCGAGCGCGGGCTGTTCGACGTTCGTCGAGGGATCGAGCGACGAAAGCGGTGGAGACGAGGCGACGCCCGAGGAGGCGGACGGTGCGACCGATGCGGGCGGTTCGTCCGAGGTCGGGAGCGACGCGGGCGACGGCCGGTACCAGGGGCTCTACGAGGCGACCGTCGGTTCGGTCGTCTCCGTTCTGACCGACGGCGGGGAGATGGGTCAGGGTGGACAGGGATCGGGGTTCGTCGTCGACGGGCTGCTCGTCACGAACGACCACGTCGTCTCGGACGTGGACGAGGTCGAGGTCCGGTTCGCGGAGGGCGAGTGGACCACCGCGACGGTCCTCGGCGGCGACGCGGGGAGCGACCTGGCGGTCTGCGAACCCGAGGAGCTCCCGGGGTACGCCGAGTCGCTCTCGTTCGCCGAGGAGCCGAGGGCGGTCGGGACCGAGGTGGCGGCGATCGGCAACCCGTTCGGCTTGCAGGGAAGTCTCTCGACGGGGATCGTGAGCGGGGTCGAACGCTCGCTTCCCTCCCCCACGGGCTTTCCGATCCCGGACGCGGTCCAGACGACCGCCCCGCTGAACCCCGGCAACAGCGGCGGACCGCTCGTCGATCTCGACGGCGAGATCGTCGGCGTGATCTCGGCGGGCGGCGGCGACGCGATCGGCTTCGCGATCTCCGCGGCGCTCTCGCGTCGCGTGGTCCCCGCGCTCGCCGAGGAGGGGAGCTACGATCACCCCTACCTGGGGATCGAGATGACGGCGGTCACCCCGACGCTCGCGAGGGCGAACGAGCTCGAGGAGCCGATCGGCGTCTACGTCGACGGCACGGTCGACGGCTCGCCCGCCGACGGCGTCGTCTCCGGTAGCGACGACACGACGACGGTCGACGGCACGTCGGTACCGGTCGGCGGCGACGTGATCGTCGGAATCGACGGCGAGGCGATCCGGGATACGGCGTCGCTCTCGCGACATCTCGCGATCGAGACGAGCCCGGGCGAGGAGATCGACGTCGAGCTACGCAGAGACGGGGCCGAGGAGTCGGTCTCCGTGACGCTCGACGCCCGACCCGAACCCGATCAACCGGAGGAGCCGGTCGAGCCGCCGGGGTAATAACTCGATACTACTACCACCGAATACCTTTTGGGGCCGCCCGCCGAGCCTCCGCTCGATGACGTTCACCGAGGAGCTGCGAGGGGACGCCGATGCGATCTGGGAGGCGATCTACGACCACCCGATGGTGCGGGGGATCGGCGACGGGACGCTCGACGAGGACCCGTTCAGGTACTGGGTGCGCCAGGACTACGTCTACCTGATCGAGTACGCCAGGGCGTTCGCCTACACCGCCGCGAGCGCTCGCACGCTCGACCGGATGGCGACGTTCGCGACGCTCCTGGAGGAGACGATCACCACCGAGATGGAGTTACACAGGAGCTACGCCGCCGAGTTCGGCATCACCGAGGCCGATCTGGAGGCGACCGAGCCCTCGCCGACGACCCGTGCGTACACCGACTTCCTGGTACGTATCGCGGCGGACGGGAGCTTCGGCGACAGCGTCGCGGCGATCCTGCCCTGTATGTGGGGGTTCAACGACACCGGACGACGGCTCGCCGAGGACGGCCTGCCCGACCACGACGGCTACGCCGCCTGGATCGAGATGTACTCGGGTACCGAGTTCACGGAACTCGCCGACTGGTGCCGGGAGCTGATGGACGAGGTCGCCGCGGAGTCGACGGCGGCGGATCGGGACCGGTATCGCGAACTGTTTCTCACCTCCGCGCGCTACGAGTACCGGTTCTGGGACGCCGCCTGGCGGGAGGAGGGGTGGTCGGTGTGAGCGGGGAGAGCTACGCCGCGTACGCGGCCGACCGCGAGGCCGCGCCTTTCACCGAGTGGCTCAGGGAGCGCTCGGAACCGACGTGGACGGAGGCAGTGAACCACCGCTTCACCCGGGAGCTCGGCGACGGAACGATCGAGGACGGGGTCTTTTCGAGGTATCTGATACAGGACTACGCGTTCGTCGGAACGCTCGTCTCGCTCGTGGGGCACGGGATCGGCCAGGCCCCGTCGATGGCGGAGAAGCGCCGGCTCGTCGAGTTCGCGGACGCGATCACCGACGACGAGGACGACTACTTCGCCCGGTCGTTTGACGCGCTCTCGGTGCCCGAGAACGACCGAGTCGACCCCCGGAAACACGCGGTGACCGCCGGCTTCGAGGACCTGCTCCTGCGGGCCGCGCGCGAGGGTGGCTACGCGGAGACGCTGGCGGTGCTCGTCCCGGTCGAGTGGGTCTACCTGGAGTGGGCGACGGCAGTCGAGGAGTACCCCAAACCCTTCTACCTCGCGGAGTGGGTCGAACTCCACGACGACCCGGGGTTCGAGGCGGTCGTCACCTGGCTCCGGGAGCAGCTCGACAGCGAGGGGCCGACCCTCTCCCCACGGCGGCAGGAACGGGTCGCGGGGCTGTTCACCCGAGCCGTGGAGTACGAGGTGGCCTTCTTCGAGATGGTCTACGAGTAGGTCGGTGAGGACGATACCAACCGGTTTAGGCCCCCGAGGGCGAACGGACGGTATGTACGGCGTCGTGACGCGCAACGAGGAGGAGGTGACCTGGCCCGAGTTCGACCTCGGCTTCTACGAGGTGAAAGACGTCACCGGCCGGGCCGCCCAGCCGATCCCCGAGGCGGTGAACATGGTCTCGTGTTTCGGGGACAGTTCGGCGGCGGAGAGTTCGCCCGAACTCGTTCCGGTGGACGAGGAGGGCAACAGAGCGACCAGGGAACAGCCGTACTTCGACTGGGGCTACGTCTGTCCGAGCCGCGAGCGGTACAGAGAGGGGCTGTTGGAGATCGTCTCGGACGCCGCCGCGGCGAACGAGGACGTCCGGCTCGACGACGTGGGCTTTCCCCGCCAGGGCTACTGTCACTGCGAGGTCTGTCGCGAGCGCTTCGCCGAGAGCGGGTACGACGAGTGGGGCGAGTGGCGCGCGTCGGTGATCACGGGCTTCGTCACCGACGCGACGGAGAGGATCCCCGGTCGGACCTACTTCACGCTCTACCCCGACCCGTATCCGGGCCACCTCTACGACCGGGCGGGTCTCGACCTCGCGGCGCTCGAACCCCACGTCGACGAGTTCGTCGTCCCGCTCTACGACATGGCCTACTCGACGACCTACTGGCTGGAGGTGATCGCGAGCGGGTTCGAGAGCCTCCTGGAGACGCCCTTCAGCGTCGAACTCTACGCCGTGGACGTCGACATCGACCGGCTGATCCACGCGGCGGAGGTGGCCGCGGAGTACGGAACGGACGTCTTCTTCGGCTACGACGCCTCGAACGCGCAGGCGGCGCTCAGACGGATGAGAGCGGACGCGAACGAGGGCGTCTCACACGGGACCTGATCGGGGCGCTGGTCCGCCGATCAGGGCTCGAACCGTCGCTCGCGCCAGCGAAGCAGGTCCGCTCGGTCCCTCGTGTCCTCCGGGAGGTCGGCGAACCACGCCGCCTCCGATATCTCGCCGTCGGGGTCGGAGACGGTCGGCTCGATCGTTTCGGCCTGTGCTGCGAACACCGGCAGCACGCCCCATGTCGTGTACTGCGCGCACTCGATCCCGATCCGGGTGAGGACGGCGAGACCGTCGTAGCTGACCTCGACGCCGGCCTCCTCGGCCAGTTCGCGGCGGGCCGCCTCCTGAAACTCCTCGTCGGCCTCCACTTCGCCGCCCGGGAGCACCCACATGTCGATCCCCTCGTGGCGGACGAGCAGGAGCGAGCCGTCGGGTCGATAGACGATCGTGTGAGCGCCGTACGGTGCGCCCGTTCCGGCGACGCGGTCGACGAGCGTGCGAAAGCGTCGGCGCGAGACGTGACGGCCACGCTCGAACTCCAGGTCGGGATCGTAGCGCTCGGTGAGCCGGTGGTACGCCTGTTCGGCCTGCTGGTTCGCCTCGCTCGCGCGAAACCAGAGTTCGTTGACGGTCGTCATCGTCTCTGCGGTGGGTCGTGTTCCGGTCCGCTCGATCCGTTCATGACCGAGGGAGGGGCGGGCGACGCAATAACGCTTCGACCGACGGGGAGAAACGGTCGGTTTTTACGCGACCGCCAGGTACGGAGGGGTATGAGCTTCGAGGAAGACGATCGCGTGGTGCTCTCGGACGATCACAGCGAGTTCGACGGCGAGGAGGGCACCGTCACGCAGGTGATGGAGACGATGTTCGGCGACGCGACCTACACCGTGAGCTTCGAGGAGGGCCAGGAGACGGGCGTCCCCGCCGACGCCCTCTCGGCGGCCGACGAGACCGAAGAGTAGCGAGACGGGATGGCAAGCGTACCGCTTCACTACGTCGATCTCCGGGCGTTCTGTTACGTCACGGAGGACGACAAACGCGTCGAGGACGCACTGCGAACCTACCTCCCGGAGGGGTTCCCGATCGAACGGGCGGAGACCGAGGGCTTTCACGGCGACCGTATCCTCGTCCTCTCCGCACGCGTCGAGACCGCCGACGAGATCCGCGTCGTCCTCGACCGTCTCCGCGAGCTCCCGGACCTCGGGACGGTCGAGGCCGAACTCGACGAACGAGTGACCGAGAACTGCGAGTTCTACCTGGTTCTCGACAAGCAGGCGGCGTTTCGCGGCGAGGTCGCCCGCGGCGACGGGCTCACCCTCCGTGCGAAGGTCGAGGCCTACCCCGCGAAGAAGGACGCTGCGGTCGAGAACGTCCGACGGGTGCTCGCGGGCGAGTACTGATC
>SKXI01000463.1 GCA_007128515.1 Halococcaceae archaeon
CTCCACGAGGATCTCGTTGTCGGTTCGCCGGATCGTCGCGCCCCCTTCGGCCACCACGTCGCCGTCGGGCCCCTGCCCGATGACGTCCGTCGTCTCCGAGACGACGCCCTCGACCTCGTCGCCCATCTCGTCTTCGTCGTTCGTCTCCTCGTCTTCGCCGTTCTCGTCGTCGTGTTCGTCACCGGCCGCGGATCCCACCATGCCCAGCGTGCCCACCCCGAGCGCACCCGCCTTCATCACTCGTCGTCGGGAGACGCCGCCGAGGCCGCCCAGTCGCTTCTCCGTTGCACTCCGATACGGTTTCGTCACGTTTCTCACCTCGACGAGCGTATATAGAACGAACGATCATGTAGGCATCTAGTGACCAACGCCCACCCCGTGCGTAGCCTGCAGCCGCTGCACGCCAGTCGTGGCGCGAAACCGACTCGCGAACGAGCGCCGGACGGTCACGTCCTCTCGACGGACCGTCCGCGCTCACTCCGAGCCGGCCGCCGGCTCGATGTTCTGGTTCACGTGGAAGAGGTTCTCCGGGTCGTAGGTCGCTTTGACCTCGCGGAGCCGGTCGTAGTTCTCCCCGTAGGTCGCCCGGACCCTGTCCTCGCCCTCGTCCATCATGAAGTTGACGTACGACCCGCCCGCCGTGTGTGGGTGCAGCGCCTCCCAGTACTCCTGTGCCCACTCGCGGAGACGATCCGCGTTCTCGGGATCCGAATCGACACCCGCGATGACCATCGACCAGGTGGCGTCGCGATACGCCCACGCGGTCTCGTCCTCGTCGACGCGGTGGACGGCCCCGTCGATCGGGTAGAGGTGCATCGTCGACTTCGTGGTCGGCACCTCCGCGAACCGTTCGTGTTCGGCGATCGCCTCGTCGGTGAGCTCGTCGACGAAGTCGCCCTTCCAGTACCACTGGTCGCCCGACGGGTAGAGGTCGTCGAACATGCTCTGCAGCGCGGGATACGGCATCTCGCCGACGTGCTCGAACAGCGGGTCGGCCGCCTCGCGCGCCGGTCGCATCACCTCGTCGATCCCCTCTGGATCCCCGAGATAGCACCACAGCAGCCCACAGACCTTCTCGCCGTGGATCGCCTCCGGGAACGGCTCGCCCGGCACCTCCGCGGTCAGGTAGAAGGCGTAGACGTCCTCCGGAGCGTTCGGGAGCCACTCGCGGTACCACCGCATCGTCTCCTCGAGCTCGTCGATCGGCCAGAACAGCGGGCCGGCGACGACCGTCTCGACCGGGTGGAGCGCGAACTCGAAGCTCGTCACGACGCCGAAGTTCCCGCCGCCGCCGCGGATCGCCCAGAACAGGTCGGGGTTCTCCGCCTCGCTCGCTCGAACCAGCCGTCCGTCGGCGAGGACGACGTCCGCGCTCAGCAGGTTGTCGATCGTCAGCCCGTACTTCCTGGTGAGGTAGCCGTGGCCGCCGCCGAGGGTGAGGCCACCGACGCCGGTCGTCGAGACCACCCCGCTCACGGTCGCCAGCCCGAACGCGTGGGTGGCGTGGTCGACGTCGCCCCAGGTACAGCCGGCCTCGACGCGGGCGGTCCGTACCTCGGGGTCGACGCGGACCCCCGTCATCTCGGAGAGGTCGATCACCAGCCCGTCGTCGACGGTGCCGAGACCGGCGCCGTTGTGGCCGCCGCTCCGGATCGCCAGCTCGAGGTCGTGCTCGCGCGCGAACCTCACCGAGCCGATCACGTCGCTCACGTTCGCACAACGGGCGATCAGCCCCGGACGCCCGTCGATCATCGCGTTGTAGATCGCACGCGCCTCCTCGTACGCACCCCCGTCGTCCGGGCTCAGTACCTCGCCACGCGATCGCTCGGTGAACTCCTGTACGGCCGTCTCGTCTACCGTCGGACGCTCTACTGCCATAATGATACCTCAGTGGAACTGTGTGCGTGATCGTGACATAGTTACCGAGTGAAATCCGTGCGACCGGTGGTTCCCTGTCAGGTGGTGACCGACGGTCACCGACTGCAACAGAGACACCCAAAACCGCGAGCCAAGAACCGTGTGCCAGTACAGGAGGACGCCCCCCGACCCATCGGTTTATCCGACACCGACGATTAGAGTGCGGTATACCTGCGACGCTTGATACAGACTGCCTCTCAGGAGGCTGAGAACGCGGTCGAGCACCGTTTCCACGGGCGGCCGAGCCCCATCGAGGTCGCTCATACGCTCCTGTCGCGACCGAACGTCCTAAACGTTCCACGAACGAGAGTGCCGTACCGCCGACGGCGTTCCTCGAGATGCCCCCGACCGTGGACGTCAGGGAGCTGCTCGAGGTGTTCGAAGGGCGGTTCGAGAGCGTCGGCCTCGTGGCGAAGCGGGAACGTGAGGCAGGTGCGGACGGCGATCCTACAGCAGCTCGACGACGGCGAGATAGACGAGGGGGAAGCCGAAGGGCGGATCGAGGAGGACGACAGTGAGTTCGGGGTTACTCGAGCGGAACCTCGACGAGCGACATCACATCGCTCGTGAGCGCATCCCGCAACACTTCCTCGAGTTCGTCCCATCCTGATGGGCGATACCCATCGATACCGAAGCTCTCGGCGAGCGTCATGAAATCGGGGCTCGTGAGTTTCGTTCCGAACGATTCGCCGCGGTGGGCGTGCTGCTTCTCGGAGATCAGCCCGTAATCGTCGTCGACGAAGAGGAGGATCGTATAGCCACATCCCACCCGTGTCGCGGTCTCGATCTCCGCACCGTTCATCAGGAATCCGCCGTCGCCGGTCGCCGCGACGACCTCCGCGTCGGTCGCCAGATCCGCCGCGATCCCACCCGGAACCGAGATACCCATCGATGCCAGCCCGTTCGAGATGATACACGTGTTGGGTTCGTACGTGAGGAAGTTCTGTGCAATCTGCATCTTGTGGCTCCCGACGTCGGAAATGAGGACGTCCTCGGCGTCCATGACATCCCGTAAAACGGGCAATACAGCCCGTACGGTGAACGGATCACCCCCCGCCGGGTCGGCTGCGATATCATCGAGGATGTGATCCCTGAGATCGCCGTACCATGTCTCGTCGAACTGGGTCTCGCTTTCGTCCACGCGCTGTGTGAGCTTCGTGAGTGCCGTCGAAAGGTCACAGACGAGTTCGAGGTTCGGGTTGTACGCCTCGTACACCTCTGCCGGCTCGCTGTCGATGTGCACGATAACGGTGTCAGCGCCCTTGTTCCAGCCGGCCGGATCGTGTTCGGCGATGTCGTAGCCGACGGTGAGGATGAGGTCGGCCATCTCGATCGCGTCCGAGGCCTCCTGGTGGTCACCGGAATCGAGGGTCAACAACGACTGCGGCGACCGATCCGAGACCGCCCCCTTCCCCATGTACGTCGACGCGACGGGGATACCGGTCGTCTCGACGAACTCACGGAGTCGTGGCGTGGCGTCCGTCCGTACCGCTCCGTTCCCGGCGATGATCAGCGGCCGGTCGGCTTCTTCGAGGAACGCCTGGACGCGTTGGAGCAGTTCCGAGTCCGGGGATGCGAGTCGGACACGCTCACGAGGGTCCATCGGGGTGGTGTCGGTCTCCGAGCCGGCGACGTCTTCGGGGAATTCGAGATGCGTCGCGCCGGGTTTCTCGTATTCGGCGACCTTGAACGCCTTCCGGATGGATTCGCTGATGATGTCGGGATCGTTGAGCTGCGCGTTCCACTTCGTGATCGGTCCAAACATCCCGACGATGTCGAGTGCCTGGTGGCTCTCCTGGTGCAAGCGCTCCAATCCACCCTGTCCCGTGATCGCGACGAGCGGGGCTTTGTCCAGGTTCGCGTCCGCGACGCCCGTCACGAGGTTCGTCGCACCGGGACCGAGCGTCCCGAGACAGACGCCCGCGTCGCCCGTGAGCCGGCCGTGGACGTTCGCCATGAACGCGGCTCCCTGCTCGTGGCGAACCGGAACGAACTCGATATCCGAGTCCCGAAGCGAGAAGAGCAGATCTTCGGTCTCCTCTCCGGGAACACCGAACACGTGCTCGACGCCTTCGCCCTCGAGACAGCGCACGAGCAGATCCGATGCGTTCATTCGGTCGGTACCTCGTCTTCGTCACTCGTCTCTGGCTGCTGGAGCCAGACGGTCTTGGGATTGACGAACTCCTTGATCCCGGCTTCCGAGAGTTCACGGCCGTAGCCGGATTCTTTCACGCCACCGAACGGGACCCGCGGATCGGACTTCACCAGTTCGTTGATGTACGTGCAGCCAGCGTCGATACGGCTGGCCACCCGCTCGCCGCGCTCGAGGTCGTCCGTCCAGATGCTGGCTCCGAGACCGAACTCCGTGTCGTTCGCTTTCTCGATGGCGGCCTCCTCGTCGGGAACTCGGTAGACGGCTGCCACGGGGCCGAACACCTCCTCGGCGTCGACGGGACACCCCCGTGGAACGTCCGCGAGCACCGTCGGGGGATAGTATGCCCCGTCGCGGTCGAGTGGCTCACCGCCCGTGAGTACCGTCGCACCGGCGTCGACGCTCTCGGTCACCTGTTCGTGAACCCCTTCCATGAGGTCCTGTCGTGCCTGCGGTCCGACGTCCGTGTCGTGGTCCATCGGGTCACCGACAGTGAACGACTCGACTTCCGCGACGAACCGCTCGATGAACGCCTCGTAGACGGCGTCGTGGACGACGAACCGCTTGGCAGCGATACACGACTGGCCGCCGTTCAGGTTACGCGCCCAGGCAGCGGTCGTCGCGGCAGCCTCGACGTCAGCGTCATCGAGGACGACGTACGGGTCGCTCCCGCCGAGTTCGAGGACGGTCTTCTTGAGGTTCTCGCCGGCCGTGCCAGCGACCGCTCGCCCCGCCGGGCCGCTCCCCGTCAGCGTCGCCGCTTTGACGCGCGGATCCGAGAGGACCCCATCGACGCGATCCGATGAGATCAGCAGCGTCTGGAACGCACCGTCGGGAAACCCGGCGTCGCGGAACACGTCCTCGATAGCGAGTGCACACTCCGGCACGTTCGAGGCGTGTTTGAGGAGTCCGACGTTCCCCGCCGCTACGTAGGGGGCCGCGAATCGAAACACTTGCCAGAACGGGAAGTTCCAGGGCATGATCGCGAGTACGGGCCCGAGCGGTTCGTGGACCGTCTTCACGGTCGACCCCGGCGGACTCGGATGCTGTTCGTCCTGGAGGTAGCGTCCCGCGTGCTCGGCGTAGTGATCACAGACCCACGCACACTTTTCGACTTCTGCCTCGGCCTGGGCGATCGGCTTGCCCATCTCACGGGTCATCAGCTCCGCGTACTCGGTCGCCCGCTCACGAAGCAACGTCGCTACCCCCGCGAGTTTCGTTTCGCGTTCCGCCACGGACCAGTCGCTGAACGTTTCGAACGTCGATTCGGCCCTCGAAAGCCGCTCTTCGACCTGCCCGTCGTCGTGTTCGTCGTACGTTTCGATCGTCTCGCCGGTCGCAGGATTGATTCGTTCCATCAGTGTGTCAGCTCTGTGTCGTTGTTTTCCCTCGAGTGGTTACCGAGTGACAGCCTCTGGCACCCTTCGACGCGGACCACGCACCCAGGGCCCGGGACGGGCGAGTCTCACTCCGTTCTTGGGCCGTCCGTCGCCACCTCGATCCCTCGTCGATCGGCAAACCCATCGTGCAGTTGCCCTCCCGGCCTTTCGGGCGAAGCCACCTCTGTCCAGTATCCGTCGGTGTCTGTTACAACCCCTCACGATACGTCGCGAACTCACTTGAATACCGGCGCTACTATCCCCAGTGGAGGTGCCGTGGATGGCATCGAGGGCTAATCCCGGGGTCCACGTCTGCTCTGTCCCGGTGAGACTCACTCGTGGGTGCGTCCGGTTCGCTCTTCGATAACTCGTTCCTGCACCTCACCGATCCTGATGAAATTACAGAGGGGATTTCCGGGGTGCACGACTGGATTTTCGAGCACACCGACGAGGAGCCCCGTGAACGGTGCCTCCACCGTCGTTTCGTCGTTCTTAAACGGGTTCGTAATCCGACAGATGGTCTCTCCTTCGTGAACGAGATCCCCCCGTTCGTAATGCATGTCGACGATACCACCAGCGTCAGCCCGGAGCCACGTCTTTTCGTTCCAGCCCTCGATAACGGTGCTCCACCCTGGCCACCGGACGGTTTCCTGCTGGTAGATGCCGTACTCGGCGAACACACTCCGAACTCCATCGAGGGCGTGATCGATCAACTCCCGTTCGAAGCGATGTGCCTCGCCCATTTCCAGGGTAATCGTGGGAATACCGTCCTCTGTCGCCTCCCGACGAAGCATCCCCGACGATCCTTCGCCAGCCATGATGAGATTCGTCCCGAACGCTCGGGCGAGTCGCGCGGTCTTCTCGTCGTCCATGTCGGCGCGAACGTGGAACATGTTCGTCCGCCCCCGTGTCGACGTGTGGAAGTCGAGGCCGAAGTCACACGGCTCGATGAAATTGTGGTAGATCTGGTAGGCGATCCGATTCGAACTCGTGCTGTTTTGCTTCCCCGGGAATGCGCGATTGAGATCTCGCTCGTATATCGGCAGATACCGCTCCTGGGCGATGAAGCCCTGCACGTTCAACACGGGAAGACAGACGATCGTCCCGCAGACGTCGGCGTGGGTCCACTCCTGGGCGACTGCGCGAACGATCTCGATGCCGTTGAGTTCGTCGCCGTGAATCCCGGCCGAGAGAAACGCCGTCGGACCCGGCTGGAGGCCATTGATAATCGTGACGGGGATCCGAACCGGATCCGCGAGATACGTCTCACTCACCGGGTATCGGAGCTCCTCGGTCTCCCCCGGTTCGACCTGTCCGCCGTCGAAAGTAAACGTTTCAGGATGCTGGTCGCTCATTGGCACCTCTCTCGACGTCCCCAGCGAGTTAAAACCGAGAGAGCAGTTGTAACTGTGTTACACGCTCGCAGAACACGTAATGACTGCTATCCCCTATCTGTACCAGAGCACCGCTACTGATAGGGATCATCGTAGAAGTTCATACTTTCTCGAACGTGAATCGAGTGACGTCGGTGGCACGTACGCCGAGGAGATACGGATGGCTACGATGATCCCTATGACTGCCCCTTCCAATTCGCCCGAGTCAGAGGATATAATGGATTCGACGCGGTCTGCGGGCATCGAGAGTGCGCAGACCGATGTCGGAACACAACGGGTCGGCGTGTTGAGCACCCACAACAGCGAGGAGACGAAAGCGATCCTGAACGCGGTTCGGGTGCTGGGACACGAACCAGTGTGGATCCGCGACGAAAACGTCACCTCGTGGATCGAGGACGGCACCGTCCAGCTCTCGCCACGCGTCGACGTCTTCGTGAACCGAATGCTTCCGACGACGAGTGACCACCAGCTCGAAGATCTCCAACCCGCTGCACTCTACGAGGAGACGACACCCGTCATCAACCCAGCCCAGGCCGTCGCGAACACACTCCACAAGTATCGTGCTGGTGTGAAACTTGCCGAAGCGACCTCCCGGTACCGGACGCCTGTTTCGGACGGTCACCGCGAACCTTCGACGAGTGGCCGGAGTACCTCCCGGACGACGCCGCACACGAGCATACCGTCGGGACGAACCGGCGGCAGATGTCGATCGTCTCGCCGAACGAGCCCGTCAGTCCGATGTTCACCGACGAACACTCGTTCGTCCAAGAGCTTCTGGGAGAGACGGCTCTATTGAATCCACAGACAGCGGCGGTGTAACTCGTCAGAGTACGGGAGTTGAAGGGGGAGAGTGGACTTATGGCGAAGATACGCTTCCGCTTCGTGAAACGGGTACATCGCTAGCTCGAAAGCGTACTGACCCAGCGTTACTGGAGTTGAGTGATCCAGCCGGCAACGGGTTTGCCGGGATCGAATCCGGCGTGAGCCGGGGGTCCGGTCGCGCCTCGTCGCCGATCGGCTTACGGTTCGTCAAGCGACGCGAGCGGTCTCGCCTCCTCCCGGTAGGCACCGTACGTCGCCTCGGCCCACTCGCGGACCTCCCGGGAGTCGGTGTCGATCAGCACACGCACACCCCCGGTGTCGGGATCGCAGCCGCTGATCCCGACGTGCTCGTCGAAGAGCGCGAGACCGTACGTCGGCAGGCCGTCGTGGACTCGGACGGTGAGGTTCCCGCTCTCAAGCGGTGCCGAACAGTGGTCCCGATAGCTCGTGAGGACGTACCGTGCGGCGCTCGGGTGCTCGATTATCTCCGTCCTCATGCCCGCGACGATCAGGCGTCGCAGGTCGTCCCGACACGGTTCGACGAGCGCGAGCCCGGAGCCGACGAACCGGAACCGCTCCGTCCCCTCGAGCAGCGAGACGAACCGGTTCACCGGCCGATAGGGGTCCTCGGCGACGGCGACGGTCACCTCCGCGTCCGCGAGCATCTCGATGCGGAGACCGTCACGCTGTGCGGGGACCAGTCCCCAGACGTCCCGGAGCGCGCGCTCGGTCTCGATCCGGTCGATCAGCTCCGCCATCCCACGTGCGACGAACGACCCGAGCTGCGTCGCCTCGTAGCGGTTGCCGGTCCGTCGCACCCAGCGTCGTTTCTCGAACTCGCAGACGAGGCGTCCGACCGTCGAAGGCGAGGCGTCCGTCACCTCCCCGAGCTCGGTCCGGCTCCGCGGTCGCTCCGAGAGCGCGGCGAGCGCGCTCACCCGGTACGGCGAGCGCGCGAGGAACTCGACGTCACTCAGCGACGAGTCCTTGCCGGTAGTTAGCATGGTATACGTACACGCAGGTGCGTAATAGCTATTCGGACCTTCCCGGGAACCGATAGCACGGTCCGGTCGCAGGGGGACCGTCGTTCACTTCGAGAGCAGCGTGTGACGGAGTTCGTCCGCTCCTTCCACCACCTCGTCCGCCACCGAGAGGTCGGTCCGTGCGCCGTCGCCGCGAAACCCGATCGTCCACAGCCCGGCCCGCGAGGCCGCCCGCGCACCGGCCGTCGAGTCCTCGACCGCGACACACGTGTCGGGTGACAGACCGAGCGCCGCCACCCCGCGCTCGTAGATGTCCGGTGCGGGCTTGCCCGGCCCGTCGAGCGTCTCGGCGCTCACCACCGCGTCGAAGTAGGTGC
>SKXI01000144.1 GCA_007128515.1 Halococcaceae archaeon
ACGGGGAGGAAGGGGGAGACGACGAGCCGACCCGCTACGCGAACGAACGCATGGGCTACGAGATCACGGTACCCGGCGGGTGGACGGTCGACGACTCCTACCCGGAAGACCTCGTGCTCGACGGCGGCGACGAGCGCATCGTCGTGAGCGCGTTCGCGGTCGAGGAGCGGCCCACCCTCGCCGAGATCGGGGAGGAGGCGGTCGCGAACACGGAGTTCCGGATGGAGGCGGTCGAGGTTCTTTCCGAGTCCGAAACCACGGTCGGAAGCGGCGAGGAGGCGGGGGTGGTCGACCTCCGGTACCGCGACCCGGGCGACGGCGTCGGGGAGACGCTCCGCTCGCGGCTGGTCCTCGTCCCCACGGACGACGTCGTCTACCAGATCGAGGTCGTGAGCGAGCGGGAGGCCGACGAGGAGGCGTTCGACGGGCTGGCCGAGGGGGTGACCGATTCGTTCTCGATCGTCGGCGAACCGGAGGACGTCACGCCCGGCGTCGATGACCTGACCACGTACACGAACGACGGGTACGGCTACCGGATCGACTACCCCGAGAACTGGGACGTCTGGGAGCTCGGCCCGACGGAACTCTACATCAACGACTGGACGAGAGAGCGAGAGATCGCGGTCTTCGTCGTCGACGGCGGCCCCGTGGGGAGCCTCGACGAACTCAGGGACGAGGTCCTCACGATGCTCGAACTGGAGTTCGACGAGGTCGATCTCGAAGACGAGCGCGAGGGGCACGTCGAGGGTGGCGGCGACGCCCGGATACTCGACGTCGTCTACGAGGATCCCGACGACGCCTCCGGGGCCCGTCGGTCGACGCTCCTGGTGACGGCCGAGGGGGACGTCGTCTACCTCGTGGAGGTGCGCTCGTCCGCGGCGGCCTTCGAGGACGGGTTCGGGGAGGTCGCGAGCGCCGTGATCGACTCGTTCGCGCTCGGTGGCGGGACGCGAGCGACGATCCGACCGCTCTCGGACGGAGCCGAACGCACCGCTATCGCTGTGGGCGAGCGTCGCCACAACGGAATCGGGCGACGGTCACCGTGGTCGTGACCGTCCCGCGTCGATCCGCACCGGTTTCCGTGACCGGTTCGTACGGTCGGCCATGCGGACCCTGACCGTCGAGGAGGTCGAACCACGCGAACTCGGTGGTGGCAGTAGCTGTCGTCGGCTGAGCGACCCGCTCGGGACGACCGATCTCGCGATCAACCAGTACCGGGTCGGCCCCGGCGACCGGCTGTGGGGGCTCCACACCCACGTCGATCAGGAGGAGCTCTACCTCGTTCTCGAGGGGGGAGCGACCCTCGAGACGGAAGGGGGCACCATCGACCTCGAAGCGGGGGAGGTGGCCCGCTTCGCTCCCGGCGAGTTCCACGGCGTGAGAAACGACGGCGAGTCCGCCGTCACGCTGCTCGCGCTCGGCGCACCCCTCGACACGACCGACCTCCGGGTTCCGATTCCGTGTCGGGAGTGTGGACACCGGTGTACGCGACCGACGGTCACCGAGGACGGCATCGCCGTGCTCCGGTGTCCGGACTGCGAGGCCACCTCCGCGGTCGAGTGTCCCGAGTGTGGCTCCGAGGAGAAGCGTGCGGTCCTCGCGGAGGACGGGGAGACGGTCCTCGACACCTGCCTCGACTGTGGGCACGACGCGGTCGTCTCTCGGTTCTGAGCCGTCCCGCACTTTCCGCCCCCGTAGGGGTCGTCGGAGCCGATCGTCCCTCTCGGTCGTACAGGTCACCGGTGTCGTTCGATCCGGGGTCGACGAACGACGCGTTTCTCCGACGATCCCTATCGGCCGGTCGGCCGGAGGTGCTCGCAGTCGCCGGCGTGGATCCGTCGCGTCCCACCCTCGGTCTCGACGACGAGCGCCCCCGGGCCCTCCACGTCGACCGCCCTGCCGACGATCCCCTCCGTTCGCGTCTCGACTCTGACCTCGCGCCCGAGGGTGAGCGCGTGTGCACGCCAGGCGTCGAGCACCGTATCTGGGCTCCCACGGAGCTCGTCGAACCGGTCGATCACGCCCGCGAGCACCGTTCGCCGCGCGACAGGGCCGACCTCCGCCCGGAGGCTCGTCGCGCCCTCTGGGAGCTCTTCCCCGGCGATGTTCGCGTTGAGCCCGATGCCGACGACGACCCAGGAGACCCGGTCCGCCTCGCCCTCCATCTCCGTGAGGACCCCCGCGAGCTTCCGTTCCGACTCGCCGACCAGCACGTCGTTCGGCCACTTGATCCCGGCGTCGACACCGAGGTCACTGGCGGTCTCCGCCACCGCGACCGCCGCCGCGAGCGTCAACAACGGCACGCGTGCGGGCGGAAGCTCCGGTCGGATCAAGAGGCTCGCGTAGATCCCGCCGCTGGGCGACGACCAGGCCCGGTCGAGTCGGCCGCGGCCCCCGGTCTGTTCGTCCGCGACCACCAGCACCTCACTCGCCCCCTCCCTGGCCAGTTCCCGCGCACGGGCGTTCGTGCTCGGGACCGTCCCGTGGAACTCGACGTCGTACTCGCTCTCCAGCTCGAAAACGATCGCCCCAGCGCCGAACTCGGGGATCGACCGGAGGTGATACCCCTCGTCACTGTCGATCTCGAACCCCTCCTCGCGCAGCGCCTCGACGTGGTTCCAGACCGCGGCGCGCGAGACGCCGCGCTCCGTGGCGAACGCCGGGCCCGAGACCGACCCCTCGCGAAACGCCTCGACGAGCGCCCGTCGGGTGCCGTCCATCTACTCGAGGACGACGAGCGTGTCGCCCATGTTCACGCTCTCGCCCTCGGAGACGAGCACCTGCGCGACGGTGCCGGCCTGTGAGGCGACGACGTCGTTTTCCATCTTCATCGCCTCGAGTACGCAGATCACGTCGCCCGCGGCGACCTCGTCGCCCTCCTCGACGCCGACCGAGAGGATCGTCCCCTGCATCTCCGCCGTGACCCGGGCGCCCTCGACCGTGGCGGCGTCCCCGCCGTCGTCGTCCTCGCGTCTCGGTCGGGGTCGGGTCGCGCCGCCATCCGTGCCCCCGGAGACGCTGCCCACGCCCGCGAGCGCGCCGCGTTCTTCCAGGCTCACCTCGAAGCGTTTGCCGTTGACCTCGACGGTGAACTCCCGCTCGACGACGTCACCCTCCTCGCTCGACGCGAGCGACGCCGGCCCCCAGCGCTCGACGGCCCGCTCGACCCGTGTCGTGTCGAGCTCCTCGTCGAGGTACTTCGTCGTGTGCTCGCCGGCGAGGAAGACCTCGTCGGTGACCATCAGACGGTGAAACGGCAGCGTCGTGTGGACGCCCTCGACCTCGAACTCGCGCAGCGCGCGGTCCGAGCGCGCGAGACACTCCTCGCGATCCGACCCGACGACGATCAGCTTCCCGATCATCGAGTCGTAGTCGCCGCCGATCTCGTCGCCCTGCCGGATCGCGTCGTCCAGACGTACGCCGATCCCGCCGGCGGGGTCGTACGTCGAGAGCGTCCCCGGCGTTGGCGAGAAGGCCTGTGCGGGGTTCTCCGCGTTCACGCGGAACTCGATCGCGTGTCCCTCGATCGCGACGTCGTCCTGCGAGAAGTCGAACTCCTCGCCCGCGGCGACCCGGAGCTGCCACTTCACGATGTCGACGCCCGTGACCTCCTCTGAGACGCAGTGTTCGACCTGGATGCGGGTGTTGACCTCCATGAAGTAGAACTCGCCGTCCTCGACGAGGAACTCCACCGTCCCGGCGTTGGTGTAGCCCGCCTCCGAGACGCCGCGACGGGCGGCCTCGCCGATCCGCTCGCGCAGTTCGTCCGAGAGCGACGGCGACGGCGCCTCCTCGATCACCTTCTGGTGGCGGCGCTGGAGCGAGCAGTCGCGCTCGCCGAGGTGCCGCACGTTGCCGTGGTGGTCACAGAGCACCTGCACCTCGATGTGTTTCGGCGACTCGAGGTACTTCTCCACGTAGACGTTCGCGTTGTCGAAGTACGCCTCGCCCTCGCGCTTCGCGCTCGCGAACGAGTCATCTACTGCCTCCTCCTCGTGGACGACCTTCATGCCGCGGCCGCCGCCACCGCCGGCGGCCTTGATCGCCACGGGATACCCGAACTCGTCGGCCACCTCGCGGACCTCCTCCGCGGATTCGGCCGGATCGGTCGTCCCCGGCACGACCGGGACCTCCGCCTCCTGCATCACCCGGCGCGCGCTCGTCTTCTCGCCCAGTCGCTCCATCACGTCGCTTCCGGGACCGATCCAGGTGAACGGGCTCTCTTCGACCCGCGCGGCGAAGTCGGCGTTCTCGGCCAGGAAGCCGTAGCCGGGGTGGATCGCGTCCGCGTCGGCTTTCTTCGCTGCTTCGATGATCGCCTCCTGGTCCAGGTACGACTCGCTCGCGGTCGCCGGCCCGACGTTGTACGCCTCGTCGGCGTAGCGGACGTGGCCCGCCTCCGTGTCGGCGTCGCTGTAGACCGCGACGGTGCCGATGCCGAGCTCCTCGCACGCCCGGAAGACCCGGACCGCGATCTCGCCTCGGTTCGCGACGAGAACCTTCGTGAACATTTCTACCGAAACAACAGGAAGCGATCACCTCATTCTATCGGTTCCTGAAGCGTGCGTCCCCCCGGTCGACGGCCGGTGCGATCCCCGGTCGCCCGG
The DNA here is from genome assembly GCA_007128515.1 of Halococcaceae archaeon. GTDB lineage: Archaea > Halobacteriota > Halobacteria > Halobacteriales > Halalkalicoccaceae > Natronorarus. The sequence goes on from SKXI01000144.1 coordinate 4,608, forward strand.
GCGTCCGTCGACCGCGAGCCGTTCGGTATCGCGGACTCCCCGTCACCGCGAGCCGTTCGCCGGTTGGGGAAGCTACATCCTGCCCCGTGCACGACCACACGTGGAGATGGGTCTCACACCGAGGGGGGAGACCGCTGCCGTCGTCGGGACGGTCTCGGGCGCGCACTTCGTCTCCCACGTCTACCTGCTCGCGTACCCGCCGCTGTTCCCGCTGCTCGCGGTCGAGTTCGACCTGAGCACCACCCAGCTGGGGCTGCTGGTGACCGCGATCTACGTCCCGACGCTGTTGTTCCAGCTGCCGGTCGGCGACCTCGTCGACAGGGTCGGCGCGAAACGGGTGCTCGTCGGGGGCATCGTCGTCACCTCGCTCGGGATCGCCCTCTCGGGGCTGGCCGGGAGCTACCCGCTGCTCCTCGCCTGCGCGTTCGTCTCCGGGATCGGCCAGTGTGCGTTCCACCCGGCAGACTACGCGTTGCTCGACGCGGTGACCGACCACGAGAACGAGGGGACGGCGTTCGGCCTCCACACGTTCGGCGGCTTCGCCGGGTTCGCTGCGGCACCCGTGGTGATCGGCGGTCTCGGGATCGCCGCCGGCTGGACCCTCGCCCTCGGGACCGTCGGATCGCTCGGGTTCGCCTACGCAGCCCTGGTCGCCCTGACCATGTCGCCCGTCCACGGACGAGAGCTCGGGGGAACTGAGCCGGCGACCACCGCCTCGGCGGGGGCGACGGTTCGCGATCTCGTCTCGTTCGTCCGCCGTCGGGAACTGCTGCTCGTCTTCGCGTTCTACGCGCTCAGCATGATGGCGATCGTCGGCCTCCAGTCGTTCACCACGGTCCTCGCGGTCGAACGCTACGGCCTCGACGGTGCGGCCGCCAACACGCTGCTGACCGCCCACCTCGCGAGCATGGCGGTCGGCATCCTCCTCGGGGGGCCGCTCGCGGACCGCCTCCCGCCGAGAGGGGTCCTCGGCCTGGCGTTCTCGCTGTCGGCGCTCTGTCTCTGGGTCGCGCTCCTCGGGGCGGCCGAGGACAGCGTCGGTCCCTTCCTCGCCCTCTCGCTCGTCGGGCTCCTGATCGGGATCGCCCTCCCCTCGCGGGACCGGTTCGCGAACGCGGTCGCCGACCCGGACGCCGCCGGGAAGAGCTTCGGCTTCTTCTTCACCGGACTCTCGCTCGGCGCGGTGCTCAGCCCGGCGCTGCTCGGGCTGGTCGTCGACGCCCGGTCGGCCGTCGCCGCGTTCGTCGTCGTCGGCGCGTTCCTGTTCCTCGCGGTCTCGGTGGTCGCGTGGACGGCTCGAGGGTGACCGCCGGGAGGCGGGTGTCGACGACCGCCGGTCACTTCCGCCGGCCGTTGATCGCCGCGGAGAGCGCGCGGATCCGATCGAGCGGCGTTGCCTCGCCGACGGCCGCCTGCGTGAGGTAGAGGAACGTCCCGAGCACGAGCGCGCCGACCTGGACGACCAGCTGCGGGTGGGCCATGATAACGACCCCGAGGACCAAGAACACCGCCCGTAGGCCGTACGTCGGCGCCCGTTCGAGGTCGAAGCGGTAGTTCAGCCCGTGAACGACGATCAGCGCGCCCGCGAGGACGAGCAGGCTCGTGAGCACCAGTTCGCCGCCGATCACGCCGCCGTGGTCGACGATCTCGGGGTGGTAGACGAACGAGAAGGGCAGGAGGAACAGCGGTGCGGAGATCTTCACCGCCTCGAAACACGTCTCCCAGAAGTCCGAGCCCGCGATACCGGTGGCGACCGCCACGCAGGTCGCGATCGGGGGCGTCAGCCCCGCCAGGATCGCGGCGTAGAAGACGAAGTAGTGGCCGGCGAAGTCGGGCAGGAAGAACTGGTTGACGAGCGTCGGCGCGATCAACAGCGCGACGATCGTGTACGCGGCGGTCGTCGGCATCCCCAGCCCGAGCAGGATGCAGATGACCATCGCCATGATCGCGGCGAAGATCAGCACCCCGCCGGAGAGGTCCATCAGCGTGAGCGAGATCGCCGTCGGGACGCCGGTCGCCATCAGGATGTCGACGACGCCGTTGATCGCTGCGAGGATGATCGCCACCGGCGCGAGCACGACGATCCCCTCGCGGAAGCCGTTAAAGGTCTGCTTGAGCGTGTCGACGAACGTCCAGAACGCGAGCCGGACGTTCGAGGTGTCGTACGCCTGCTTCCCGGTCGGGATCGCGACGCCGAGGGTGACCATCGTGACGACCGTCCAGAACGCCGAGGTCATCACGGTGTACTGGACGATCCCCAGCAGGTAGACCAGGACGAACAGCGGTATCCCGAACTTGATCGCCTCCAGGGCGATCTCCGACTGCGTGAGCTGCTGGTCGAAGATCTCGTCCATGTCGGGCTCTTCGATCTGCGGTGCCGCGGCGTAGTGGACCGCGACGACGATCACGGTCATCAGGATCGCGGCGGGGATCAGCCCGGCGACGATGACGTCGACGTACGAAACCCCCTGGATGAGCGTCGCCATGACGAACGCGCCCGCGCCCATCACCGGCGGGAGGACCTGCCCGGACGTCGAGGCGACGGACTCGATCGCGGCCGCGGTCTTCGGTTTGACGCCGCTTTCTTTCATCATCGGGATGGTGAACGAACCGGTCATCCCCGCGTTCGCGGTCTGGCTGCCGTTGACCGAGCCGATGACGGCGCTCGCGATCACCGCGGTCTGGGCGACCCCCGAGTCGAGGTACTTCCCGGATCGCACCGCCGCCCGGAGGATCAGGTCGAACGCGCCGTAGGCCTTCAACATCCCGGCGTACAGGAGGAACAGCGCGATCCACGCCGCGGTGAGCTGGGTGAGGAAGCCGAAGAAGCCGTCGACGCTGATGACGAGGATGCGGAGCATCCGTGTGTGCGAGATGCCGGTGTGTCCGAGCGTCCCCGGAATCAGCCAGCCGAACAGCCCGTAGGCCATCCCGACGAGCAACACCGCGAGGAACGTGATCCCGAACGCCCGCCAGGTGATGTAGATCATCACCAGCGTGAACGACGCCGCCAGGACGAGCTCCGGCTGGGAGGCGCCGCCGCGGCCCGCGAGCGCGATCGCGTTGACGTAGACGTAGATCACCGTCGGGATCGAGACGGCGACCACCCCGAGCAACACGAGCGTGTCCCACCGGTTCTCCGGCGCGACCAGCGCCCTCACGTCGGTCGCGATGTGGCGCTCGCCACCGCCGACCCGTTTGATCATCTCGTGGAGGGCGTAGAGCGCGATCACGCCGCCGAGGAAGCCGGCCCCGAACTGCCCGCGGTAGGGCGAGGTCCCGACGATCGCCCCCTGGAGGTACGCCATCCACATCACGTAGAACCAGAACGGGATCGAGAGCACCGCGAGCAGCGTCCAGAGCGTCACCCGTTCGCTCAGCCGCTCGCGCGAGAGCCGCTCGGAGAGCACCGCACCGATCGGGCGGTTCGCCAGCTCCGCGTCGACCTCCCAGGGGAGATCCGACTCCTTCTCCGATAGATCGATCCCGCCCTCTTCCTCCTCGGTCGGTGGTTCGTCCCTCATTCGTGTCGTCTCTCCCCTGTATGCCCCTGATTGTCACACTCGTGGAGCCGGACGTAAGGTTTTCCCCCGCTTTGCGGACCCTCGCTCGCCTCACGGCCTCACTCGGCGTCCGCCTCGCCCTCCTCCCAGGCGTCGTCCCAGACGTCGTTGTCCTGGTAGAACTCGACCATCCCCGGGTGGACGGGGACCCCTTCCATGAGCACCTCCGTCATCACTTCGGGGTCGTACTCGAGCGTCGTGGGATCGGACTCGCGCAGCGTGTCGTGGTGCTCGTGGGCGATCCGTGCCATCTCGTAGACCGCGTCGGGGTGGACGTCCGCACCGAACGCCCACTGGCCCTGCAACGCCCAGTGGAAGAACTCGTCGTCCTCGTCCAATCCGAGTTCGCCGAAGACGTCCTGCTCGTAGGGGTAGGCTCCCTGCCAGACCCCCGTCGCACCGGGGATCCCCTCGACGGTCTCGACGAAGTGATCGTCGACCTCGATGAAGTACAGCGACCCGTCGCTCCTGACGTCGACCTCCTGACACCAGCCGGCGAGTTCGACCTGGTTCGCGCCGTAGAGCGCGAGCGCGTCGACCCGTCCCTCCTCGACCGCTCCCGGGATGTCGTCGGTGTCCTCGTTGTTGATGTCGTTCGCGTCCCAGATGCCGTCCTCGCGGAGCACCGTCTCCGTCAGCAGCCGGGTACCGAAGCCGGGCTCGATCGGGTAGACCGTGTAGCCACCCTCGCGGAGGTCCTCCGTCGACTCGATGCCCGAGCCCTCCATCGCCACCCAGTGCATCTCGAGGCTCGTGAAGAGAAAGCCCTGTTGTGGGAGGTTCTCGACCGGGTCCTCGTCGAACGGCGAGTTCCCCTCGAGCGCCGCCGACCA
>SKXI01000130.1 GCA_007128515.1 Halococcaceae archaeon
GGCGATTCACCGGAGTACTCGCTGGAGACGGAGGTGGCTGACGTGGTAGCCGTCGTCGAATCGATCGGCGACCCGGTCACCCTGCTCGGCCATTCCTACGGCGCGAACATCGCGCTCGAGGGCTCGCTCCGAACCGACGGGATCGGTCGGCTCGTCCTCTACGAACCGGGGATCGCCGTCGGCGACCACGAACTCGCCTCCCCGGAGGTCGTCGCCGAACTGAACGACCTCCTCGATGAGGGAGAGAACGAGGAGGCGCTACTGCTCTTTTTCCGAGAGATCGCGGGTCTCACCCCGGCGGAGATCGACGTCTTCCGGACGGATCCGGGCTGGCAGGACCGCGTCGACGGTGCACACACACTGCCCCGTGAGGAGCAGGCGATAGCGGAGTACGAGTTCCGCCCGGCCCGGTTCGCGGGGATGACCACACCGACCCTCCTGTTTTCCGGCGGGGAGAGCCCCCGGGTGTTCAGAGACGCGACGGCCGCGGTGCACGACGCGCTCCCGAACAGCCGGATCGTCACATTCGAGGGCCACCACCACGTGGCGATGCAGACCGCCCCGGAGCGGTTCGTCGAGGAGGTACTGGCGTTCGTCCGCGAAACCGACGACGGTCCCGACTACGGAGAGAAACCCACGACATCAGAACCGAACGATACCGACCCGCAGACCGATCCGAAGGAACTCGTCAGCCGCTGGTTCGCGGAGTTCTGGGGCGCGCTGAACCCCGAGGCCGTCGACGAACTCGCCGCGGAGGACGTCCTGTTTTACTACCCACTCGTCGGCGAGGTACGTGGCCGGGACGGAGTGAAAGCGCGCATCGTCGGGTTCGCGGAGCTGTTCCCGGACGGCGGCTTCGAGCTGACCGACGAGCTGATCGCCGAGGGCGAGTGGGTGGTCGCCCGCTGGGAGGGCGGCGGCACCCACACCGGCCCCGCCTGGGAGCTATCGGTCGGAACCCTCCCCGCGAACTCCGGGAAGACGGTCCGGTACACGGGGACGACGGTCTACCGCGTGCGCGAGGGACGGATCGTAGCGGAACACGGGCAGGCCGATTACGTCGCGGCACTGCAGCAGCTCGGGTTGATTCCGGGAGGGGAGGAGGGGACGGACTGACCACCTCGACCTCCGTGTCGATCCACGGCGGTGAGTGCGACGATGCCCGGGTTCGCCTTACAGCCGATCGTCGAGCGAGCGCTCGCGCCAGGACTCGGTGTCGGGCACCTGGTTGAACGTGTAGATGTGGACCCCCGAGATGTCGTAGTCCGGGTCGTTGACGTACGGGGCGAGCCCCTCGATCAGCTCGTCGGGCGTGTAGACCCCCCGCGAGCCGATCAGCTGCTTGACGAAGCCGACGATCCCGGTCGTCTTCCGCAGGAAGTCGATCGAGTCGCCGACGCCGACCTTCTGGGAGATCCCGATGAGCCGCTGGTAGCTCAGCACGCCCGGAATGCCGACCTCGACCGGGAGCTCGACCCCGCGGTCGCGGATCTCGCCGACCCACTCCACGACGGCCTCCGGGTCGTAACAGAGCTGCGTGACGATGTAGGTCGCGTACGGCTCCTTCTTCGCCATCGACTCGGCGAGCGTCTCGTCCGAGAGGAACGCGTGACCCTCCGGATAGCCCGTGATACCGATCTCCTCGAACGGGTGGTCGAGTTCGTCGAGCGCCACCAGCAGCTCGTAGGCCGACTCGAACTCGCCGGCGGGCTCCTCGCGGTCGCCGCCGGGGACGAAGAGATCGGTGACGCCCGCCTCCGAGAGGAGGTCGACGACCTCCGCGAGGTGCTCCTCGTCGCGGACGTACCGCGCGGCGATGTGGGGGACAATCTCGTAGCCGGCGGCCGCACCCTTCTCGGTCCACTCGAGCGTCGCGTCGAGGCCGAGCGTGGGCGAGGTCGTGATCGCGATCGTCGCCCCGTCCGGCAGGTGCTCCATCTGCTCGCCGAAGCTGTCGAACGGCATCAGCTCGAACCGCGGCTCCGAGAGCAGCATCGGAACGCCCTCGACCGTCTCGCTCGATCCTGAGATGAGTGACATTGGTGGTTACTATGGGTTCGTCGACCGTGGTTCCGTCGGTTCCGCTCCGTCGACGGGGAGACGGGCGACCGGTCGGTCCACGAGCCGTCCCGAACGGCTCACTCGGTCGCGTCCTCCCTCGCGTGGAGCTTCGCCTGCTCGCGGGCGCTCGGGTTCACCGACGGCTTGAACGGCACCTTCGAGACCGTCGCGAAGACCGGCTCGCCCGGCGTCTCGGCGTACTCGTCGGGGAGGTGGACCTCGAACTCGATGTCGGCGTCCGTCTTGTAGATCTCGTCGTCCAGCGTGGCGTCGAGGTGCGAGAGCTTCTCGGCGGGTACGAACGCGAGCGCGAGGTTCGTCTCGAGTTCGGGGTTGTACCACGGCGAGGTGACGTAGCCACACTCCTCGCCCGTCTCGGGATCGGAGACGAGCCAGAAGTCGGGCGCGTAGTCCCGGATCGGCTCGCCCGCCATCTTCAGCCCGACCATCTTGTGGTTGAACGGGTACTGGCCGTCGTCGATCAGCGCCTGCTGGCGTTCGAGTTCCTCCTTGCCGATGTAATCGCCCTCCTTCTTCGAGGGGACCTGATACCCGAGGTTCACCTGGAACGGCGAGGTCTCGTGGTCCATGTCCTGGCCCCACGAGAGGATGCCCGCGGCGATCCGCCGGTGGTGGGCGGGTGCGACCTGCATCCCACCGTGGTCGACGACCGCCTCGTGGACCGGGTCCCAGACGCGTTCGGCGTACTTCGTCGCGTCGCGGACGTAGATCTCGAAGCCCTTCTCGCCGGAGAAGCCCGTCTGGCTCACCAGACAGGAGACGCCGTCGATCTCCGCCTCCATCAGCCCGTAGTACGGGATCTCGGTGACGTCGTCGCCGACGACGTCGACCATCACGTCGACGGACTTCGGCCCCTGGATCTGCATCGGCGCGACGTCGATCTCGTCGATCTCGACGTCGAAGTCCATCCCGACGTTCACGCCCTGGAGCCACTGCATGAGCGTCGAGTCGGAGAGCGAGAACCAGAACTCGTCCTCCGCGGGGCGCAGGAGTACGGGGTCGTTCAGGATGCCGCCGTCCTCGTTACAGAGGATGACGTACTTACCCTTCATCGGGTCGATCGCCGTCGCGTCCCGCGTGATGACGTAGTCGGTGAGCGCCTCGGCGTCCGGCCCCTTCACCCTGATCTGGCGCTCGACGGCGACGTCCCAGATCGTCACGTGGTTGACGAGCGCGTCGTACTCGGCCATCATCCCGCCCTCCTCCGGCTTCAGCATCCCGCGGGGGTGGTAGATGCGGTTGTAGACCGTACAGCGCCAGGCGCCGTTCTCGACGAACGACTTGTGGAAGAACGGCGACTTCCGGACCCGGGTCGACACCAGCATCTCGATGCCCGGATCGCCCGACTGCCGCAGGTTCCTCGGGAGCGTCCGGTCCGACTGGTCGACGCTCGGATAGTTCGGGTGCGACTGCTCCTCTACCGATGGTGGCTCGCTATTTGCCATGCATGAGGTTCTCTGCATCTCCCCAAAAAGGTTCTGTTGTACTCAGAGGGATCGTCGTCGCCGATCGTCCCTCTCGTACGGTCTGCTGTAACGATTCACCGGCGCAACCGTAGGACGGTCGTCCTCGGGCCGGAACTGACTGACAGCAGTCCGTATCGGGCGTACACACCGCCGGTGTCGTTCGATTCTCGGTCGAGTAACGACGAGTTCCTCCGTCGATCCCTCTCAGCGCCGGTTGATGATCGTCGCCTCGTAGCCCCGATCCTCGATCGACCGGGTGATCGCCCGCGAGTGTTCGGACCCGCTGGTGATGACGCAGAAGACGAGGTGTGCTTCCCCCACGGCGAGGCCCTCGACCGCCCGGTCGTGGCGCACCCACCGGATGTTCGCGTCGTGTTCGGCGATGATCCCCGAGAGGTCGGCCATCCGCCCCGGCGCGTCGGTGATCTTCACCCGGAGGTGGAGTAGCTGCTCGCGGTCGGTCATCGCGTGGGTCAGCACCGTCTGGAGCATCGGCATGTCGAGGTTGCCGCCACAGAGAAGCGGCATCACCGTCTCGCCCGAGACGTCGAGCTCCTCGGAGAGCAACGCCGCGACGCTCGCCGCACCCGCGCCCTCGACCAGCTGTTTCGCCCGTTCGAGCAGGAGCAGGATCGCCCGTGCGATCTCGTCGTCGCTCACGGTGAGCACCTCGTCGACGTGCTCTTCGATGATCCCGAGGGTGAGTTCGGAGACCCCGCCGGTCGCGATGCCGTCGGCGATCGTCCCCACGGTGTCGAGCGTCTGTGGCGTGCCCTTCTTCAGGCTCTCCGGGACCGTCGCGGCCTCCTCGGCCTGGACGCCGACGATCCGTGTCTCCGGACTGAGCTCCCCGAACGCCGTCGCGATCCCCGAGATGAGCCCGCCGCCGCCGATCGGGACGATCACCGTGTCCACGTCGGGGAGGTCCTCGACCATCTCGACGCCCAGGGTCCCCTGGCCCGCGACGATCGCCGGGTCGTCGTAGGCGTGGATGAACGTGGCCTCCTCGTCCTCCTCGGCGAGCCCTTTCGCGTGGGCCATCGCCGCCTGGAAGTCCCTCCCTTCAAGTTCGACCGTCGCGCCGTACCCACGGGTGGCGTCGATCTTCGTCTGCGGTGCCGCCTTCGGCATCACGATCGTCGACTCGACGCCGCGCTTCGTCGCGGCGAGCGCGACGCCCTGGGCGTGGTTGCCCGCGCTCGCCGCGATCGCGCGCTCGATCCCGCCTTCCTCCTCGCACTTTCTGACCTTGTTGTACGCCCCGCGGGGCTTGAACGAGCCCGTCCACTGGAGGTGTTCCATCTTCAGGTGGACGTCCGCGCCGACCATCGCCGAGAGCGAGGTGCTCTCCTCGATCGGCGTCCGCTTCACGACGCTCTCGTCGTCGAGCCGTTCCCTCGCTGCCTCGATATCCGCGAACCCGAACTCCGTTTCTGTCATGTCCGACCCTCACACCGCCTACCGAAGAATCTTCTCCCGCCCCGGGTCGAACAGCGGCTCGCTCGCGACCGTCGCGGGGTAGCGCTCGCCCTCGTACGCGATCTCCAGACCCGTCCCTTCCTCCGCGTACTCGGGAGGCAGGTAGCCGTAGGCGATGCCGGCGTCGATGCTGTAGCCGTAGTCGGCGGCGTTCACGTAGCCGACGAGCGCCTCGCCGTCGTAGATCGGCTTGCCCGAGTCGACGACCGCTCCGCGCTCGTCGAGCGTGAGCGGCGTGAGCGTCCGCTCGAGGTTGGACGCACCCTCGAGCGCCGTCTTCCCCACGAACTCGGTCTCCCTGTCGACCGCGAACCCCATCCCGGCCTCGTACGGGTCGTACTCCGGGGTGACGTCGGTGCCCCAGAGCCGGTACCCCTTCTCCAGGCGGAGCGAGCCGAGGAACGCACCGTTTCCGAGTGGAACCATCCCGTGGTCCTCGCCGGCCTCCCAGACGAGGTCCCAGAGGCGCCCCCCGTATTCGGTCGGGGCGTAGAGCTCCCAGCCGAGTTCGCCGATGTACGAGACCCGCAGCGCCGTCACCGGGATCGAGTCCAGGTAGAACTCCTTCGCGCGGAAGTAGCCGAACGCCTCGTGCGAGAGGTCCTCGTCGGTCAACGGCTGGAGCACCTCGCGTGCCTTCGGCCCCCAGACGCCGAGCCCGCACTGATCGGAGACGTGCGGATCGATCGAGACGTCGTCGCCCGCCGCCCGTTCGCGGATCCACCGCGTGTGCTCGGTCGCGGACGAGCCGCCGCCGGTCGTCGCGACGAATCGCTCCTCACCGAGCCGCGTGATCGCCATGTCCGCGAGCACGCCGCCCGCCTCGTCGAGCATCGGTGCGTAGCGCACCTGGCCGACGTCGACGTCCATGTCGTTCGTGAACACCCGCTGGACGACCGCGAGGCTGTCCGGGCCCGTGATCTCGATGCCGGTGTACCGCGAGAGGTCGTAGATCCCCACGCGGTCGCGCACCGCCTGGTGTTCCGCGCCCTGGATCGGCGACCACTCCTTCGCGAGCCAGCCGGAGCGCTCGGGGACGTCGTACTCGGCCAGCAGCTCCTCGTTCGACTCGAACCACTGGGGCACCTCCCAGCCGCCGGCCTCGACGAACTCCGCGCCGAGGTCCGCCTGCCGGCCGTAGAAGGGGCTGCGGCGTAGCCCGCGCTGGTTCACTGGCTGCTCGCGCGGGTGGATCAGCTGGTAGACCTCCTGGTACTGCTGGCCGCCGCGGGCCCGCGAGAACGCTCTGCTCCCCGAGTGTGGTTGGAACCGCGAGATATGCGCGCCGCTGGCGTCCAGTCGCTCGCCGTCGAGTGTCGGTGTCCCGTCGTCCATCCACGAGGCGATCACGTTCCCCGCGCCGCCCGACTGTGTGACCCAGATGGCGAGCGCCCACCAGAGTCCTCCCGTCTCCTCGCTCTCGCCGAGGATCGGCATCCCGTCGGGGGTAAAGGAGAACATCCCGTTGAACGCGCGGTCGAACTCGCAGTCGGCGAACGCCGGAATCAGTTCGCTGGCGGCGTCGTAGGCCGACCGGTCGATGTCCGGGTGCGTCGCCTCGGTGAAGTGTTCTTCCGTGAACTCCCGGATCGAGGGCATCTCCTCGGCTTCTTCCGGGGAAGCGATGTCCTCCGGCGGCACCAGGAGCGGCTCGTGGTTGTACGAGCCGACGCCGTAGGCGTCGCGGTGCTGGCGGAAGTAGAGCGCGTAGTCCTGGTGTCTGAGGATCGGCTCCTCGAGTTCGGCCTCCGCGCCCGCGAGTTCCTCCAGGGGTTCGCTCACGAGGTACTGGTGGGCACAGGGTACCAGCGGAACGTCGAAGTCGACCATCTCGCCGAACAGCGGCCCCCAGATGTTCGTCGCCACCAGTAGCTCCTCGCACTCGATCCGACCCCGGTCGGTGACGACCGCGGAGACCTCGCCGTCGCTCCGCTCGATGTCGGTGACGGTGGTGTGACCGTGGAACTCCGCGGCGCTGGCGTTCATGGCCTCCTGCGCCATCGTCTCCGAGACGTCGACCGCGTGGGCCTTGCCGTCGCTCGGGACGTAGTAGCCGCCGTGGATGACCGATTCGTCGACCAGCGAGAGGCGCTCGCCGACCTCCTCCGGCGAGAGGAGCTCTCCCCCTTCGATGCCGAACGAGATCCCGTACTCCCGTTTTCGCTTCAGGTACTCCCAGCGTTCGGGCGTGTACGCGACCTCGATCCCGCCGCAGGCCTCGTACCCGTCCAGATCGCTGTAGAGTTCCTGCGTGTAGCTCGCCAGCCGGGTCATCAGCCGGTTCTCTGCGGTCTGGAAGACCAGTCCCGGCGCGTGCGACGTCGACCCGCCGGTCTCGAACAACGGCCCCTGGTCCACGACGACGATCCCCTCGCGGCCACGTTCCGCGAGGTGGTACGCGGCCGAACAGCCGACACAGCCCGCCCCGACCACGACCGTCTCGGCGCGCTCGGGAAGGGCGCTCTCTGTGCTCATGTACGGCCCACACTCCTTCCGAGAGCGACATAAGCCTCACGGTGACGTCTCACACGCCCGGGCCGGCTTCCGCGATAGCGCGCTCCAGGGCCTCGCCCGCCTCGCGGATCAGCGGCGCGGCGCGCTCTTCGAACTCCGTCGCGGTCTGGCGGTAGGTGGGGACGGACATCGAGAGCCCGCCGACGACGGAGCCGTCGGGTTCGCGGACCGCGACGCCGATCGAACGCAGCCCCTCCGCGTACTCCTCGTCGGTGGTGGCGTAGCCCCGCTCGCGGACCGTTTCCAACTCCCTGCCGAGCGCTTCCTCGGTCGTGATCGTCCGGTCGGTCCGTTCGGGAAGCCCCCAGTGATCGACGATCCCCTCGACGCGTTCGGGCGGAAACGCCGCGAGGATCGCCTTGCCACCGCCGACGCAGTGCATGTGGTAGTACGTCCCCGACCGCGAGAGCGCGCCGGTCCCGCGGACGAGGTCGTCGCGGTAGGGGTTCGAGGGGTGATACGACTCGTGGATGGTGATCGCCCGGCCGTCGTTCTCGACGACGAAGTCGACCTCCTCGCTGGTTCGCTCGGCGAGGTCGCGGACCGCCTCGCCGGCGAGCCGATACGCCGGCTTGCGGAGCCGGGCGTACTCGCCCCGGTGGTGGAACTTCAGCCCGACGTGGTAGCGCTCGCCCTCCTTCACGAGGTAGCCGCGACGCACGAGCGTCACGAGGTGTTTGAACGCGGTGCTCCGGGCGAGGCCGACCTCCTCCGAGACGGTCGCGAGCGTCGCCCCCTCCAGCCGCTGGACCGCCGCCACGATCTCGAGCGATCGCTCGGTCGTGGACACCCCCGACCGTGGCCCGTCTCGTGTCATACCAACGGGGTAGGAGGGCACCGACTAAACTGTTCGGGAATTTCGAACAGCAGCCGTCGATCGGGTCCCTCGACTCCCGCCGCTCGACCGGTGGGCTGTGCCCTGTTACACCGTAGCACGTTATGACGAAAACTAGATTCCCGATTCGGTCAGTTCGAACACGCTCGGAGGGCCGTCCACCCGTCTCGCCCGCTCTCCTGCCGCGGCATCACGACGCATTACAGCAGTACAAGTGTCACAGAACGCGCCCTCGACGCGCTCGACGGACAATACTTGCCGGCACCTGTGATTCGGTATGTCGAAACAGCTTTCTCGACACGACACCGCGAACACAGGACTTCCACTCCAAGCTCTCAAAACTAATACCTCGTCTATGCGTCCCGGCCCCGAACGACGAAATCCGGCTCCGGTACGTTTCTCGACCCTCCTCGAAGGGTATTCCATCGAAACGGTAGATCGATGACGCCGCTACACACGTCTCCGATGATAGCCCTCTCTCCGGCGCTAGGAGAGGGCTCAACCGGAATATGCGTAAGGGTCACTCGAGAAC